>DATIPP010000212.1:0-4070 GCA_035471825.1 Gammaproteobacteria bacterium | reverse complement strand
CTCGTTACCCATATCATCGCGGATATCCAGCGGATGTTCCAGGCCTTCGCTAATTCGTCCAATTACCATTCCCGCCGGCAGGTCACAGAAATTATAACTCTCGAAACTCCGTTTGAACTGGATGTCCTCCCCGCTACCGTCAAAACCGAACCGGATCTGTTCCGGGATTTTGACAACGGCCACCGTATGAAAGAGATCGATGGGTTCCGGGTGATAAATATGATCAGGTACCTCATTCAGGGTCAGGCAGCGGTCGATAAACTCGACGGCATGCTCGATACCGCTCTCCTGGCCCGGCTGGCCGCATTCGATGGTAACCGCAGGGCAGATTCGGGCAAATGCCACCGTTTGCACCCCCTCGGGTCTCAGGAAATACACCACACGGTTGGAAAAAATACGGGCAATATTCAGGAAAACCGGTTCGGTCCGATTAACGCAGGCATAGTGCGGATTCTTGCCGGTCGTGTTGTGCACATCGATACTCAGAAATACATTACGTTCTTTCATGTCAGCCTGGATTTGCCGCATCATGTCGTGTTCCGGCAAACCGTCACCACGCCAGACACGATTGTAGTCAGGCTGGTGATCGAGGAACCTTTTGCCGTATCGTGCCGCTTCCACATTCCCGACAAAGAAAGACAGGGAACGCGGTAAATCCATACCCTCGTAACGCAATAACAGTCGCCGGAGGGCCTCCCAGCCGGCAGGTTCATTGCCATGCAATAACGCCGAAACAAATACAGGCGCTTCCCTTTCACCTTCAAAATGAAACAAAGTCGGGCCGTCAAGCACCTTGTAAAGCCTGTTGGCCGGCAGGGACAGCATGCCATTTGGTAAATCGTACATTACCTTCAGCATCTAGATACTCCACTCGTGGACGGGGCGCCCGGTCTGCATCCAGTCAAAATATGCCTTGCTGAGTGTTTTCATATCTTTGCCGTTCCGTTTGACCCAGGACCGTTGCCATCCGGCACCGTTCTGTCTGCTGGTAACCCGGGCTTCGATAACTCCAAGATACTTGCGGCTGTCATCCGGATTTATCTCGAGATATTGCAGCCCGTCATGCGCCATCGGCAGTAATTTATCCAGGATGAGTTCCCTTACGGGGATGGTTTCACCTTCCAGCCAGCATACCGTGGCATCCAGACCATGGCGTGCGGCATTATAAAAATTCCGGCGGGCTGTTTGAAATTTCATGGCGAGTTCCGGTGGTTCCGGTGCATCGGTCAGTGTCCGCACAAGGCCCCAGAAAAATGCCGCATTGGCAATCATGTCATCGATTGTCGGCCCGGACGGAACGACACGGTTTTCAATCCGCAAATGCGGGACTCCCTCCTGGTTGAAGCCGATTAACGGTCTGTTCCATCGCCAGATTGTGCCGTTATGAAATTTGACATGAGCAAACTGCTCAGGGGGTTCATCAGAGTCATACGGTAACAGTACAGGATAATGATCGAGATTTTCCTCAAATAAACCGAACAGGGAACCATGTACATAGTCCTGTCCGAATGTAACCCGTTTGCGGTCCTTGAATCCCACATCTACCGCTTGTTCAAACAGCGGAATGCGGCTCTCTGCCCAGAGATCATGACCAAATACATAGGGCGAATTGGCGCTTGCCGCCACCAGTGGCGTGGAGGCGATCAAGGCCGCATTGTAGGCCCTCACTGCCTTGCCCCGTCGGACCTGCAAATGTATCTGGAAGGATGTGGTTGCGGCTTCCAGCATAACGTCATAATGAACGGTATTCAGATGATCCCTGCCAACAATATCCAGTCGTATAGGTTCACTGTTTCTGCTGGCAAGCACCTGTTCGTTCAATGCCCTGTAACGGGAATTATGTGACATATTCGCCAACGTTAATTCATCCTCGTGAAGTCCGGGATGCACGCCGACTGTCATCAAGCCGGCATCAAGTTTTCCCGCTGCTACCAGACATTCCCGCCAAGTCCTGGTCAGGTCTTCATGCAGGTACCGCAGGGCATGATTTTGCAATACCTGCGGGTTTACATTGAGTTCTACATTAAAAGAAGCGAGTTCTGTTACCACGTCAGGATTATTCAGTATGCGCAGAAATGGATCATTTACCGGCTTTGGCAGTCCCTGCTGATCCACCAGGCAGGCCTCGATTTCGAAGCCACCTACGTTATGTACTGAACTGAAGCGGTCATCACGGAAATACTCGGCCAACAGGGCAGTTTCCTGGCGCAAATGCCGGGCAAAGGCAACAAAATCATGCCGTGAAAAATGACTGTCAGGGATATCTTGTCCCATAATGGTGCATGTATTTAAGCTAAACTTTATGTATGACGTTATATTTTCTGCTGGTAGATGTTAAGTTATTTTTATGAATATCAAGGGCATTTTACTGGACCTGAGTGGCGTCTTGTATGTCGACAACAAGCCAATTGGCGGTGCAATCGAGGCTGTCGGCAAACTGAATGAGGCCGGATTCCCGGTTCGTTATATCACCAATACCACGCGGAGTCCGCGCGCCAAAACGCTTCAACGCCTGCATGATATGGGCTTTGAAATTCGGGAAGACGAACTGTACACCGCGCCACTCGCTGCCAGGCAGTTTGTTCTCGATCATGATCTCTCACCTTATCTGCTCATTCACCCTGATCTTGAACCTGAATTCAGGGACACCCAGACCGGAGAATTCAATGCAGTCCTTGTAGGCGATGCCGGTGACAGGTTTAACTATGACAACATGAATGAGGCTTTCCGGCTGCTTCTTGACGGCGCACCACTGCTGGCCATGGGTGTCAACCGTTATTTCAAATCAGGTGATACGTTCAACCTTGATGCGGGCCCGTTTGTCAATGCACTGGAATATGCCAGCGGTACCGGGGCAAAGGTTCTTGGCAAACCATCGCGCGATTTTTACATGCAGGCGGTTGAAAGCATCGGCTGCAAACCCGATGAATGTATTATGGTTGGTGACGATGTGGAATCGGATGTCATTGGTGCATTAAATGCCGGCATAAATGGCATCCTTGTCAAAACCGGCAAATACCGCGCAGCTGCAGAGGATTTGATCACTGACAAGGCCGATTGCGTGGGTGATATCAATGCCGCTGTTGAATTAATACTCGAGAACACCTGAACAAGGTTTGATTTCAATGTTTAACGTTTACAATTAAATGACATCTTCCCGAATTAAAACATTAAACAATAAACGTCAAACATTTATATGAAACTTGCCACGGGCAGAATAGGCAATAAACTTCACGTCGGCGCGGTTATAGATAATCATTTTGTTGCTTCCACGGATTACGACAGCATGATTGCCTTGTTGTCCGGCGGCGAACGGGGACTGGCAAAATTACAGCGTCAGATTGACAAGGATACAGACCGGATTGCACTGGACAAACTGGAATTGCTTGCGCCGGTACCTCGCCCCGGCAAATATTTCGGTGTCAGTCTCAACTATGCAGACCATATTCAGGAGACCGGCCTGGAACAACCCGAATATCCGACTTTTTTCAACAAGCAAACAACCTGCATCATCGGGCCGGGTCAGGCCATTGAACGTCCACGGGTATCTGAAAAACTCGATTACGAAGGTGAACTGGGACTGGTTATCGGGAAAAAATGCCGGCATGTCAATAGGGAAGAAGCCGGGAATGTCATTGCCGGTTATACCATCTGCAATGATGTCTCTGTACGCGATTGGCAGGCCCGCTCCCATACCTGGACACTGGGGAAATCATTCGATACCCACGGCCCCATCGGACCCTGGATAGTGACTTCCGATGAGATCGGCGATCCACATGCACTGGACATCAGGACCTGGCTGAACGAGGAATTACGGCAATCGTCGAATACACGCCATTTAATCTTCGACTGTTATTACCTGGTAGAGTACCTGTCTACCGTAATGACACTGGAAGTCGGGGATATTATAGCAACCGGGACAAGCAGCGGTGTGGGAGTGAAAATGAAGCCGCGTGGTTACATGAAACCGGGTGATATCGTGCGGGTCGAAATTGAAAAGATCGGTATCCTGGAAAATCCCGTGATCCAGGAACCCTGATGCCGGGCTGATTCACGTTTGTTCCGGAGTT
>DATIPP010000211.1:0-4449 GCA_035471825.1 Gammaproteobacteria bacterium | reverse complement strand
GAGGCAAGTGAAATGTCGCGGATATCGACACCGTCGATCAATACAGTGCCTTCATCAAGCTGGTAAAAGGCCGGCAACAGGTTTGCCAGTGTCGTCTTGCCGCTGCCGGAAGGACCGACCAGTGCCACCGTTTCACCGGGTTTTATGGAAAAGGTGATATCCCGGAGCGCGGCATCGTCCTTGCCTTCATAATGAAAATTCACATGCCGGAATTCCAGTTCCCCGCGAACGTGTTCCAGGTTTCTGCTGCCGGATTCCGTCTCCTGTGGCAAATCCAGCAGCCCGAAAATACTCTCGCAGGCAGCGAGACCTTTTTGCAGATGTTCGTTGACGCCCACCAGTCGTTTCAGCGGTGTCAACAACATGGCCATGGCCGTGAAAAACGAAATGAAATCCCCGACACTCAGTTCTCCCCTGGCCGCCTGGCCGCTGGCGATATAAATAATCGCCGCGAGTGCAAAAGCCGCGATTAACTGCACGGCCGGGCTGCTGGCGACGGCGGCGATGGCATACTTCATGAGGTATTTGCGGTTATTGTTAATGGCCTCTGTGAATCTCCGCGTTTCCTGTTCCTGGCCGCCGAAGAGCTTGACCAGCTTGTGTCCATCGATACATTCGCCGAGCACATGGTGAATGTCCGCCATGGATTCCTGCACCTTGCGGCCCATCCTTCTCAGGCGTTTACGAATAATAAAGACGATTAACGCGATCAGCGGTGTAACGATCAACACGATCAATGCGAGTTGCCAGTGGATATAAAACATCCATCCGACCAGGCCGATGATAGCCAGCGAATCCCTCACAACAACGGTGATGGCATTGGTGGAAGCATCCCGGATCTGGGTCGCCTCGAAGGTAAACTTGGACATCAGCGTGCCGGCGCGCTGGTGATCGTAAAAGCGGCTGGGAAATGAGAGCAGCTTTTGAAACATCTCGCTCCTGAGATCCATGACCACCTTGTTGGCAACCCAGTGCATGGACGCCCCGCTGGCGAACGTGGCAAGACCCCGGATAGTAAACAGGCCGATAAACAGCAAGGGCACCAATACCATGGTTTCCGGATCGTTCTCGATAAACGCCCCGTCCATCATCGGCCTGATCAATGCCGCCACGGCGGGGTCGGTAGCCGCCAGCACAACCATGCCGACTACGGCGATAAGAAACGTCTGCCAATAGGGGAATACATAGCGCAGCAGGCGAAAATACAGGCGGGTATCCTGTCCGGTGAATTTCATCAAGATTTTATCGATTGTCAGTATTAGTGTCGGGGACGTGGTGATCCACAGTCTCTGGGTTAATTTAGCATTATTTTATAGTGCTGTTATTGCTACAATGATGCAACCAGACAGGTTCTTGAGCAGGAATTCCCGAATAAACCATGTCACTCAAACACCCTATCGTCTCGGTGACCGGGTCGTCCGGCGCCGGTACCACGAATGTCAAGGTCGCCTTCGAGCATATTTTCCGTGAAGAAGGGATCAAACCCGCGATCATCGAGGGTGACAGCTTCCACCGCTACAACCGGGCGGACATGGACGAGGTCGTCTACAAGGCCAGGCAGGAAGGCAAAAACGTGACACACTTCGGGCCGGAAGGGAATCTGTTCGAGGAACTGGAGGCATTGTTCAGGGAATACTCCGAGAAGGGCACCGGCAAGCGTCGGTATTATGTTCACAACCAGGAGGAAGCTGCCCTGCATAATTCCTCGCCGGGATCACTGACGGAATGGGAACCGCTGCCGGAAGATACCGACATGTTGTTCTACGAGGGACTCCACGGCGGGATCGTCACCGACACCGTGGACGTGGTGCAGTACGTGGACCTGCTTATCGGCGTGGCACCGATCATCAACCTCGAATGGATCCAGAAAATCCACCGCGACAAGGCCGTGCGGGGTTATACCTCCGAAGACGCCACGGACATGATCCTGAACCGCATGCATGACTACACGCATTATATCACCCCGCAGTTTTCGCGTACCGATATCAATTTCCAGCGGGTGCCCACGGTCGACACGTCCAACCCTTTCGCGGCCGAGTCGATCCCGACTAACGATCAAAGCTTTACCGTCATACACATCAAGAACCGGGAGAAAATAGAGGTCGATTTCCGCTACCTGCTGGAAATGCTGGAAGGGTCATTCATGTCGACGCCGAATACCCTGGTCGTTCCCGCCGGAAAGAAAATCTTCGCCATGCAACTCATCATCACACCTGTCATCCATGACATGATGAAAAAAAAACGCGCATCCTGGGGATGAGCCGGCCTGCCCGAGCCGTTATACTGGGAGCTCAATCTGGAGAGAAATACACACATGCGTACCATTCTCGTACTTAATCCGAAAGGCGGTTGCGGCAAAAGTACGCTGGCAACCAACCTTGCCGGATACTATGCGCGCGAAGGCCGGCAGGTGGCGCTCGCCGACTGTGATCCGCAGGGTTCCAGCAGCGACTGGCTCCAGGCCCGCCCGGAGCACTTGCCGGAGATTGAATGTGCCGTGGCGAAAGACGGCACCCTGCGTATTCCGAACAAGACGGAAATCCTGGTCATGGATTCCCCGGCAAGCCTGCATGACAAAAAACTCCTCAAGATGATGGGACCAGCCCAGACCATTATCATCCCGGTGTTACCGTCGCCCCTGGATATCCGTGCCGCGGAACGCTTCATCGCGGAATTATCCGGCATGAAAAGCAGGATTAAAGGCAAAAAGAAAATCGCGACCGTCGCCAATCGCGTTCGGGAGGACACTCTGGCGGCCGCCAAGCTTGAATACTATCTCGACAAACTGAAACTGCCCGGCGGCCGGCACCTGCCGTTCATGACCGTCCTGCGTGCCAGCCAGAATTATATTCACTCGGCGGAAAGGGGCATGAGCATTTTCGATCTCGCACCGTCCCGGACCTACTACGACAGGGAACAGTGGCAACCGCTGCTGGACTGGTTAAACAGCAAGCGCAGCATTTCATAATCCGTTCGATATTTATCCCGATTGCTGTAACGTTGGTTCGCGGCAAGTACATTTATCATGTCTTATCAAATCACGATCAAACCCGGCAACGAATCCTTTACAGCTGAAAAGGGCGAGACAATACTGGAAGCCGCGTTAAGAAACGGCCGCAGTTTTCCCTATGGGTGCCGCAACGGCGCCTGCGGTTCCTGCAAGGGAAAGATTATCAGCGGCAAATTTGCCTATGGCGAAAACCCTATCACCGGGATCAATGAAGAGGATCAAAAATCCGGTTTTGCCCTGTTTTGCCAGGCACATCCCGAAAGCGACCTGGAAATCGAGGCACGCGAAGTCAAGGGCGCAAAAGACATCGATATCCGTACACTGCCGTGCCGGGTAACCCGGATCGAGAATATGAACGAGGATGTCCTCCGGCTGTTTCTGAAACTTCCCAAAACAGAACGGTTACAGTTCCTGCCCGGGCAATACATCGATATTTTCATGCCGGGAGGCAAGCGTCGTTCTTTCTCATTGGCCAATGCCCCGCAACATGACGAGACGCTGGAATTGCATGTGCGTTATTATGACGGCGGCCTGTTTTCCGATTATGCCTTTCATCAATTGAAAGAAAAGGCGTTGCTGCGTTTCGAAGGCCCGCTGGGGACTTTCTTCCTGCGCGAGGATACCGAGCGGCCGATTATCATGATCGCCGGGGGCACCGGCTTTGCACCGGTCAAAAGCATCATGGAATACATGCTTGAAACCGGCGTTAAGCGCCCGGTTAATTTTTACTGGGGTGCACGCAGAAAAAAAGACCTTTACCTCGATGAAGTGGCGGAATCCTGGGCCGCGGAACATGAACACATTCACTACGTCCCTGTCCTTTCGGAACCGGGCCCGGATGATCAATGGCAGGGTAAAACCGGGCTGGTGCACGAGGCCGTGCTGGAAGACTTTAATGACCTGGAAGGGTATGAAGTCTATGCCTGCGGCCCCCCGCCTATGGTGCATGCCGCGCATGATACTTTCGTCGAACGAGGAATGAATTCAGAGGATATATTTTCAGATTCGTTCGAATTTGCGCCGAAGTAGTTTTTATTAATACTGCAGAATCAAGGGGTCAGAGTACTTGAATTTATATTCTATATGTTTGTCACTACCGAATATTCAAGTACTCTGACCCCTTGATTCGAGTAAATCCTTTACAAGCTTCGCAAGTGCTTTACCGAGCGCAAGATGCTGGTCCTCGTCCAGGTGGACCCCATCAACCTTGCTGGTAGTGATGACAGAGCCGGCATCAAAAAAATGACATTGGTACTCCTTTGCGACCTGTTCCAGGGCTTTCGACAGGCCTTGCGCCTTGCTTTCCGCGCCTTCAAACTTTGGTGCAATCGTACCCCTGGCATTTTGCAGGGCCGGTGGCGCAACAACGAGTATCTCGGGGACAGGCATACCGGGTTCCACCGGGGCAAGTCGAATAGCAGTGACGATCGATGCAATAC
>DATIPP010000210.1:0-11702 GCA_035471825.1 Gammaproteobacteria bacterium | reverse complement strand
CATCCAGTATGCCGGTCCGGTAAAGGGGGATACAATCACGGTTACGGAACTGCTGGGAGATGGCATCGGGCCTGAATTGCGTGACGCCGTTCACACAGTTGCCGATGTCATGCCACTGGAATTCAATTTTATTCCCCACGATCTCTCGCTGGAAAACCGCGAACGGGATGACAGGCAATTATTCGAGCGCGTGATTGACTCCATGCGGGAAACAAAGCTTGCGCTGAAATACCCCACGGTAACAAAGACTGTCAGTCCCAATGCGATAATTCGCCGCAAATGTAATTTCAGTGTTATTTTGCGGCCTGTTATATCCATTGAAGGTATCCAGTCCAATTTCAAGGAATCGGTTTTTCTTTACATCGTCCGCATAGCAACGGGGGGTACTTATGATGATCCGGGCAGACGGATCGGCAAGGATGCTGCAATCTCGATCCGCATCGTGGAGAGAGACCCCTGCCGCCAGGCGGCAAGGTTCGCTTTTGAATTTGCCCGCAAAAAGGGACTGAAAGTGACCTCCTCGTCGAAACATACCATACAGCGTGAAACTGATGGCCTGTTTCAGTCGGTTGTTGACGAGGTCCATCAGGAGTATCGAGACATTCCGCATAACGTGGAATTGTTTGATGCCTTGCTGGCAAAGATTATCCTGCACCCGGAAGATTACCAGGTGGTACTGGTACTGAATGAATACGGTGATTTTCTCTCCGATATGGCAAGTGGGCTGATTGGCAGTATCGGCACCGGTGCAAGCGGTAATTTCAGTTTCAATGAAAACGACGAAGTTGAAATCGCGATGTTCGACCCTTCCGGAGGTACTGCGCCGGACATTGCCGGAAAAGACCTCTGTAATCCCACGGCAATCTTTCTCTCGTTCGGTATGTTACTGGACCATATCGATCGCTATGATCTGGGACATGAGTTACGTTTGGCCATACTTTCTTCTATCGCCGAAGGCGAATGCACCGGTGATATTGGTGGCAAGCTCGGTACAAGGGCTTTCACCGATATTATTGTTGGTAAATTGAAAGAAAAGTTCTAATTTTTGATCCCCTTGCCGATATTCAATAGGTAAAGACTGAAGGCAAACAGGACGGCGATGAAAATTCCAATTATCGTGAATGCCATTGTCACTTCTATGTCCGACTCCCCGATCAGTCCGTAACGGAACGCGTTGACCATATACAGAATCGGGTTGAAACGGGAAACCGCCTGCCAGAGTTCCGGCAGCAGGTCTATGGAGTAAAACACACCACCCAGGTAAATCAGCGGTGTCAGGATGAATGTCGGGACTATGGAGATATCATCGAACTTTCTCGCAAATATGCCATTGATTAAGCCGCCCAGCGAAAAAAGTATGGATGTCATCAGGACGATGGAAAAAACAATAAATGGATGTTGAACATCAAGTCGGGTAAAAAAAAGCGCAATCAATGTGACGACCAGCCCCACGATCAGGCCCCTCGCAACTCCGCCACTGACGAACCCTGCCAGGATTATCAGGTTTGGAATGGGTGCAACCAGCATTTCCTCGATATGTCGCTGGAACTTGGAACTGAAAAAAGATGAGACAACGTTGGCATAACTATTATTGATGATGGCCATCATGATTATTCCCGGCGCAATGTACTGGATATAACTGTAGCCTGACATCTCGCCAATACGGGATCCGATGAGATTCCCGAAGATCACGAAATAAAGGGTCATACTGACAGCAGGCGGTATGATTGTCTGTACCCATATACGCGTAAACCGGCTGACTTCCTTGATCACGATGGTGTTAAATGCAATAAGATAGGCCGTGCGGTACATGATACGTCAGTGCTTATTGTTGACTTCGAGCAGCCTCAAAAAAAGTTCTTCCAGGCGGTTTGATTTGTTACGCATACTCTTTACAGTTATTCCGTTATTCGAAAGCAGGACAAAAAGATCATTCAGATTCTGGCCCTTGCGGATCTCGATCTCGAGGGTCGACACATCCGGCATGTGGCATGAAAAGCCGGCAAGGTCAGGAGGGGTTTCCATCACCTCCCGGGTGTCAAAAACAAATGTTTCCGTGTTCAGCTTGCCCAACAGGGATTTCATGGAAGAATGTTCGACGATATTGCCCTTGTCGATAATGGCAATGTTCTGGCAGAGGTTTTCCGCCTCCTCCAGGTAATGCGTGGTAAGAACGATGGTCGTTCCCTGGCTGTTGATTTCCCGCAGGAATTTCCACATGGAGCGACGTAATTCGACGTCGACACCCGCCGTGGGTTCGTCCAGGATTAACAGCCGGGGTTCGTGGATCAGGGCACGGGCTATCATGAGGCGCCGTTTCAGGCCGCCGGACAGGGTGCGGGAACTGTCATGCCGTTTTTCCCAGAGTCCGAGCTTGCGCAGGTACTTTTCGGCGCGTTGATAGGCCAGCTTCCGGTTAATGCCGTAATACCCGCCCTGGTTGAGGACAATTTGCAAACACGGTTCAAACTGGGAGAAATTTATTTCCTGCGGGACGACGCCTATCTGGGATTTTGCCTCCACGATTTTTTTATCGAGGTCGTACCCGAAAACCCGGATATTTCCGGCGGTCTTGGTGACCAGGGATGTGATGATACCGATAGTTGTTGATTTTCCCGCCCCGTTGGGACCCAGTAATGCAAAAAAATCACCTTCGCCGACTTCCAGGTCGATTCCTTTCAGCGCCTGCAAGCCGTTCTTGTAGGTTTTTTTGAGATTTTTAATTTCGAGTGCCTTCACACAAAATAACCCTGTCAAACCGTCAGCGCGGTTTTTTATGAAGGAATAATGGAGTGAAACGCAACTGTGAAGGACTTAGCCCTGTCTTTCCCTTTTCAGTTTTTCTTTCTGTTCTTCGTGGATCTTTTTCAATTCACGGGCCAGTTCACTGTCGCGGTTCAGCATCAGGCGAAAATATTCTTTCGGTATCTTGACCAGGCGTGATTCATTATCCGTTCTTGCAAAGGCATTACGTTTGCCCTTGCTGTCCGGCATGAGGGCCTGTTCCCCGAAATAATCACCTTTTTTAAGGGTTGCCAGAATTACGATTTTGCCATCGCTGTCCAGGGTAAAGATTTCGACCTTGCCATCCAGCATAACGTACATGAACTCACCGGCCTGCGCCTCCTTGAGAATAAATTCGCCGGGCCCGGCCGTGACAACCTCCGTCCAGTCGCGGATGGATTTCAACTCGTCATAATTCAGGCTTTTGAAGAGCCTGATTTTCCGGATCGTATCCCGCACTTCATCCGGTTCAAAACGGGCGGTATTGATCTCCGTAATATCTTCCTCTTCCTCGTCTTCATCGACGTCGCGTTTGACATTCAGTGCGACGTATTTTTTGTCGATACGGAAGAGCTTGGTCGGATGCATGGATTTTATACTGGCATTTCGCCTGCCGGTACTGCCCGGCATAAGCGCCCGTTCACCGAAGAAATCACCGGCACGGAGGGTGTTTATGGTGATGTCCCGGCCGCCAGATTCAGCCCGGATCATGACCTCGACCGTACCTTCCAGAATGATGTACATGCAGTCACCGATTTCGTCTTCACGAATAATCAGTTTCTTCGGTTCATATTCCTCGATGCCGTTTTCCGATGCTTCCTGGATACGCTGTAATTCCTCGTCGCTCAGGGAGCTGAAAATGGGGGTGTTTCTCAGAAGTTCAGTTTGTATCAATCCGCCCATACTGATTTCCCGGTCAGTGATAATTAACCAAATCCAGAATGTCTGGTTTTGTGATAAAAAGAATTAATAATAACCCCAATCGGAGATTTGCTAAACGGCGAACCCTGCAGGTTGATGCCTGGTTCACATTCCTCTGTTACCGGAACCGGCGTGATCAGTGTTGTGATTCCAGCAGGTAGTCGAGCCACATACTGGAAAGCTTTTCCTGAACGGTATTCTGACGCAAGCGCGCGTTGAGATTGGTGAAATCCACCCGGTCCAGCTCCTGGTCCTGATTATAACAGGAGTAGACAAAGTACTCCTCACCCGTATGTGGATCGATATGTTTGCACAGGCACTGGGCGCAGACACCCTTCATCATGCACTGCATGGGGGAATTGATGGAGCCAATCGCCGAATGGTCCGGTTTCAGCCAGGGTTTCAGCCGGCCGTGGCGTGCCTCCTTGACAGCAGCCATCATGCGGTCGGAGCCGATTACGATTGTGTGATCGACATCGGAAAGCCTGATGGTGGTCTCGCCCAGGTCCCCCTTTGCATAGGCCTCCATGGCTTCAATGATATTGCCGACACAGGTCTTGTCCTGCGGCCGGGTGGTTGGAATGGGAACGACGTTCGGGGCCGGATCGACGGCCCACACGATCACGTCGGATGCTTCCTCAATGTCCTTTACCTTGAAAACGTCATCAGGCTTTTTGTAACCGGCAAAATAAATGACCTTGTTGCCGGCCGCCCGCAGTGCCTTGCCGATGGAAAACTGCACGGCATTACCCAGGCCGCCGCCGATCAGCATGACGGTCTTGTTGCGCGGGATCTCGGTGGGTGTGCCGGTGACACCCATAACCACCAGCGGGTCACCGGGCTTCCAGAGGGCACAAAGCTTGGAAGAACTGCCCATTTCGAGGGCGATCAGTGAAATCAGTCCTTCTTCCTTGTCCACCCAGGCGCCGGTGAGTGCCAGCCCCTCAGCAGCAAGCACGGTGTCCTCAATGACCGGAGCGTAGGTCTCCAGGTTCTGAACCCGGTAAAATTGACCCGGGTGGAATTTGCGGGCTTGCAGCGGTGCCTTGACCACTACCTCGATAATGGTCGGGGTCAGCCGGTTGACCTCAACCACAGTAGCCATTAACTGGCTGTCGAGGTAATCGAACAGTTGTTCGAGCTTGTAGTCCCGTTTTTGCTGTTTTGCCGGATCAACGTCCTGCAATTCCTTCCGGAACAGTTTGACGATATAGGGATAGCCGTCCTTTGCGCTCGCCATGGCCTTGACGACATTGCCGGCATAGACCGGGTGGTTGTCACCGTAGAAGGAGATAAATTTGCCATGTTTATGGTAGGAGGTCAGTGGTGCCGGTTTGCCGATTTTGGGCAAGGGTGTGTCATCCATCGGTACCAGCTCCGGCAGATCGTCATTGTTCCAGTGCGGTTCATAGCGCTGGAAAAAGCGCTCCGCCATCCGGAAGCTGTAGGGATGCTCCTGTTCGTAGATGGTGTTGGGTGATGTCCCGGCCGCGATAAACAGGCTCCTGAGCGGTACTTCTATTTCGTTGCCCTCGCTCAGCCACTTGCCTTCTTTCTGTTCCAGCTTGTCAAAGCGCACGGCCCTGAGGGCACCGTATTCATCCTCGATGGCCTCAAGCGGGTTCATGCCTTCCGCGAGCTGTATGCCTTCCTGCATGGCCTCGTGGATTTCTTCGTGATTTTGCCGGTAGGCGGGCGCATCACTAATGCCTTTCCGGTAATACATAGTCACACCGCCCCATTTTTCGATTAGCGGCAGGAAATCCGGCTTTTCCCCGGCCTGCTCGGCCCGCCGTCGCTCCTCCCGGACAGCCTTGCCGTGTTCGAGGAATTCATCCAGGATGCAAAGCTCCTCGGTATCGTAGGCGGCGCGTACCCGGTCCTCGCCCTTACTGGCTACCAGCTTTTCGTAACGATTAATGATCTTCTCGACCTGTACAGGGTAGTAAGCCATTACTTCCGTTGTCGTATCGATGGCCGTCAACCCACCCCCGATTACCCCGGCCGGAAGCCGGACCTGCAGGTTGGCCATGGACGAGTGTTTACCGGCCCCGGTCAATTGCAGTGCCATCAGGAAATCCGAGGCCTTGCGGATGCCCCGGATCAGGTTGTTTTTCAGGCCGATAATCGTCGGTTTGCCGGCGCCACTGGCGATCGCGATATGGTCGAAACCCATGTCCCAGGCTTCCTCGATGGTGAAGGTGCCGCCGAAACGGACGCCGCCGTAGCAACGGAATTGCTTCCGTCGGGCAAGCGAGAGGTATATCACCTTGAGAAAATTCTTGTCCCAGCGCACGGTGATACCGTATTCCGCCACACCGCCGAAACCTGCCAACACGCGCTTGTCCAGGTCTTCATAGAGTTCGTTGAAATCCCGGATAGGCTTCGGCACACCGCTGTTACGGCCCGTCAATTCGTCCGGCAGAGGTTCGATCTTGAGCGCATCGACGCCGGTGACACCGAAACCCTCGTTGGTCAGGTAATGGGCCAGGGTGTAGCCGGCGGGGCCCATCCCCACCACCATGATGTTCTTGCCGTTATAGGGCAAGGGATAGGGCCGCTGCACGTTCAGCGGGTTCCAGCGCGTCAGCAGGTCGTAGATTTCAAAACCCCACGGCATGAACAACACGTCGGTCAGGACGTTGGTCTCGATCTGCGGGATATTGACCGGCTCGGTTTTCTGGTAGATGCAGCCCTTCATGCAATCATTGCAAATCCGGTGACCGGTACCCGGACACATCGGATTGTCGATTGTAACCAGCGCGAGCGACCCGATGTTATCGCCCTGGCGCTTTATCACGTGCATTTCCGAAATCTTTTCTCCCAGCGGACAACCGGTGATCGTGACACCCAGGGGGTTGGTCTTGAAATCGCCGCCGCGCTTGTTGCGCATGCCCTTGGAGCAAGAGTCGGTATCGCGGTCATGGCAATATATGCAATGGTCGACCTCGTACAGAACCTGGCGTTGATTGAACCGGTGGTCCGTCAGGTCGAAACCGTCACGCCGGCGATGTTCCGACTGCGGCCCGACCCAGGTATCGTAACCTTCACGTGCGTGGTGTGTTTCGTGGTGGACCAGATGATCGAAATCTGTTTTTTGCGGGGTCTTGAAACTGACCCAGTTGCGGGTGAGCGACGCCAGTTCCGGGTCATGCATCGCGGCATAGCTCCAGCGCTGCACGACATCCAGCAGGTGGTCGATGAAGGCCAACGGCTCGGTCTCGGCCAGGGCCTCTGCGAATCGCCCGCGTGCCGTGTTGTCGGCCTCGATATGCTTCCGGAGTTCCGCGGTGACCGCGTCCGCGTCGTCGTAATCCCCGGGCTTGCCCTTGGCCAGCAGTCGGTAATGTTGTCCGAGCCGGGCCAGCTTTGCACCGACCCGGGCGATACTGCGTTCCAGGTCCTTGTCCCGGTGGGCTTCTGGAAAGGCGACTTTTTTCAGTATCTCGAGATTGTCCCGGATGCCGGCGGTGTCCCAGGTAGAAATATCCTCGTTCTTGTAACGGCTTTTCAGCTTGGCGATTATTTCATTTCGAAAGACGAAGATCGTGTTGATCTCATCCCGGATCGCTTTCTGTTGCGAACTATGCTCGGCCTCGATATTGAAAAGACGTGCAATAAAGTGGCCGACGAAGGGCGCTATCCTGACCAGCAAATCAGATATTGCCTGTGGTGACATCCCTTCACCCCGGCTGTCCCTGTAGGCTTCGTATTCGCTGAAAAGATCCGGATCTTGCTGCCTGACGCTCTCGTCAAAGGTGACCAGTAAATCGCGCAGGCGATTGTGCCGGTGGAGATCGGAATAGCTGTATCCCGGTATACCCAGCGGCATATCCTCCTTTTCAGTCATGTGGGGAATGGATGCCAAATCGCCCTCTTCTAGCTAACTATTTAATAAATAACAATAAATTTATAGATAGATGACTTCAGGGGCGCAAATGTAGCGGACTGAAACTATAATGAAAAGTAATTATTGCCTATATTTTTATAGTAATTGAGTATAAAGAATACTACGTTTATATCTTTTTTGACACGCCGCACAATTCCGTTGTTTCACCGGGTTTTTAATGCCCGGTGAATCCGTCCCGGTGGAAGGCGGGTATATATCAGCCGCTGTCTTTATCGTCGTCGGGTGAGGGTTCCGGTGTCGTTTCCTGTACCTCGCTTTCTTCGACGGGGCTTACTGTATCACTCTCATCGGATTTTCCCGGCCATGGGTTGAAGGGAAACGGCCTGAATTCCGACCGGAAGGTGACATAACGCAGTATTTGCAGGACATAATCCGTAAGATTGCCGCATACCTTGGCCACTTCGTTGTTCAGGTTACCGGTAATCAGCTTGTAGACGAACTGGAATATGACCAGCAACCAGATGATCCAGAACGCCACGTAGAAAATGCAGCCAAAAAGCAGGATGAGCAATCCCCGTAACCAGGTGTCGGTGTTTTTGACATTCTCTTTGACATCCATAATGAACCCCCTGTTAGATATCGATAGATCGATTGTATAGTAATCAGAGCCTGACAATACCGGTATAAGACTGAAAAAGACATTATAACCCTTGCCGCGCGATTTCTCTCATTCGCTGCATGCTGCAGTATGTTAATCTTGCCTGTAAATCCCGGTATTTTATATGGTCAGATCATGAGTGAAGAACAGGAAATGGCACTGAAATTTCCCTGCTGGTTCCCGATCAAGGCGATGGGGAAAGCCGCCGATGATTTCGACAGCCTGGTCGTCGGTATTATCAGGAAGCACGCACCGGATTTCTCGGACACCACCGTCCGGACACGCCACAGCAGTGAGGGACGCTATATCTCCGTGACGGTAACCATCCAGGCAAAAAGCCGGCGGCAACTCGACAATATTTACCTCGATCTGACGTCCAACGAGAAGGTGCTGGTTGCACTTTAACCATGGCCAGACTGATTGTCAGACAACCGGGGCTGCTGGGTTACAACACGGCCTGGCGGCAGATGGTCCGGTTTACCGACGAGAGGGACGACGAGAGTTGCGATGAATGCTGGCGTGTGGAACATCCTCCGGTTTTCACCCTGGGTCTCGCGGGGAAACAGGAGCATATCCTCGACCGGGGAAAAATCCCCGTAATTCACTCGGACCGGGGCGGGCAGGTGACCTACCATGGACCCGGACAACTGGTGGTTTACCTGATGATAGACCTCAAACGCAAGGGACTGGGTGTCAAGGATTATGTCCACGGACTGGAACAGGCATTGATAGCCTGCCTTGCAGGCAGGGGCATTGCTGCAGGCCGGATTGAGAAGGCCCCCGGTGTCTATGTTGACGGCAAAAAGATTGCCGCCCTGGGGATTCGGGTCAAGCGCGGGTGCAGTTACCATGGCATTGCCCTGAATGTTGACCCGGACCTGGCACCGTTCAGTCGAATCAATCCCTGCGGATACCCGGGGATGGAAGTAACTTCCCTGTGCGAACTGGGTTGCCGGCTCGACACTGTGACGGTTTTTAATGAATTGTTACCGTATTTACTGGCTGAATTCGATTATAGTGAATCAGAGTCACGGCCTGCCTGGCACATGCATAAATCCCGGGCGGCATGAACTGCTATGCAGACTGAAAACCGTTTGAACAAACCGACACGGGATCAGCGGGGCAGGCTGAAGACCGCGAAGATCCCGATCAAGGTCGTACCGACAGAAGGACCGTTACCTCGTAAACCGTCCTGGATACGGGCCAGGGCTCCGACCGATCCGGAAGTCTTGCGACTGAAAAACCTGTTGCGGGATCACAAGCTCAACACAGTCTGTGAAGAGGCCTCCTGTCCCAACCTGGGCGAATGTTTTGCCGGTGGAACGGCCACCTTCATGATCATGGGCGATGTCTGTACCCGCCGTTGTCCCTTTTGTGACGTGGCACACGGCCGGCCGAATGCACTCGACAGCGAAGAACCGGATAACCTGGCGGATGCCATCGCCATCATGAATCTCAAATATGTCGTCATCACCTCCGTGGACCGGGATGATCTGAAAGACGGCGGTGCCGGGCATTTCGTTGAGTGTATCCGGGCGGTGCGTGAACGAATGCCTGATATCAGGATCGAAATACTCGTCCCGGATTTCCGGCACAAGATGGACATCGCACTGGAAACACTCGCGAAAGCCCTGCCGGACGTATTCAACCACAATCTCGAAACGGTCCCCAGCCTGTACAAGAAGGCAAGACCGGTAGCGGATTACCATTGGTCACTGGATCTGATCCGCAGGTTCAAGGAACGGCATCCCGGGATACCGACCAAAAGCGGTCTCATGCTCGGCCTGGGGGAGAGCCTGGAAGAGGTCCGGCAGGTACTGGAAGAGTTGAGGGAACACGCCTGTGATATGTTGACGCTTGGCCAATACCTCCAGCCCAGCCGTTATCATTTGCCCGTGGAGCGGTTTGTCAGCCCGGCCGAGTTCAGGGAACTCGGTGATTACGCCCGGAAACTCGGTTTCCGGAATGTTGCCAGTGCCCCGATGGTGCGGTCTTCCTATCACGCCGACCTGCAGGCAAACGGAACGCGAATCTGAATACCGGGCCAGCTTAACCTGTTTATTCTTCATCGAATGTCTTTTTGACGTTCAATCTTGCCCGGCCATGCGCAAAACGCGCATTCAGCATGTCGCCGTTTTTAATATCCCGGCTGTTTCGAATCACCCTGTTATCATCGCTGGTAACGATAGCATAGCCGCGGTTCAGCGTGGATTGGGGACTCACCGTTTCCAGTGCTCGTGATGCGGACTTGAGCACGTGAGAGAGCGTCTCCAGTTTCTGTTTGATCGACTGTTGCAGTAATTGTCCGAGATGCTCGACACGTTGCCAGGTGACATTGAGGCGCTGGACGGGATTATTCTGTGCCAGCTTTCCGCCGGCACGGTTGAGTTCGTGTTTCCGTTCGCTGATCAGGGAAAGTATCCGGTGATTCAGTTGCATGGATATGCCGTCCAGGTGTTGTTGCAGGTTTTGCAGGACGCGCCGTGGATGGGGCAGGCGTTTTTCGTATTGAAGTATCCAGCGCCTCTGTTCCATGAGGCGGGTCTGGATGCTCCGTATCAGGATTTTTTTCTCTTCCTCGAGCTGTATCTCGAGTTGTCGCTGATCGGGACTCACGATTTCCGCCGCCCCGGAAGGCGTGGGTGCGCGCAGGTCGGCGACAAAATCGGCGATGGTAAAATCGATTTCGTGGCCGATACCACTGACCAGGGGAAGCGGACAGGCATAAATATCGCGGGCAAGTTTTTCGTCATTGAAAGCCCACAGATCTTCCAGCGAGCCCCCGCCACGTGCCAGTAACAGGACGTCACACTCATCGCGTTTAATGGCCAGAGCCAATTGTGCCCGTATCTGATCGGCCGCGCCTTCACCCTGCACTGCGGTCGGGTAGATGATCACCTGCACCATCGGAAACCGGCGGTTCAGTGTGATGAGGATATCACGAATGGCCGCACCGGTCGGCGAGGTAATTACGCCGATCGTACGGGCGAAGTGAGGTACCGGTTTTTTGTGTTCTCCGGCAAACAATCCTTCCTCGTGCAATTTCTGCTTGAGTGCCTCGAAGGCCTGTTGCAGGGCACCGCTGCCGGCCGGTTCCATGTGCTCGAGAATGATCTGGAATTCACCGCGGCCCTCGTAAAGGCTGACAGTGCCGCGCACGAGGACGGCTATGCCGTTTTCGGGTGTGAACTCCAGCAGGCGGTTTTTGTTCCGGAACATGGCGCAGCGGACCTGGCAATATTCGTCCTTCAGGGTCAGATAGAGATGACCGGACGCCGGCCGTGCCAGGTTGGAGATCTCACCCTGAACCCAGACAGGCGGGAAGCTGCCCTCCAGCACCGCCCGAACTTCGCGATTCAATCTCGTGATGGTGTAAATATCAGCCGGATTCAGTTTGGCGGGATTATTATCAGCCATCAGGCATTATTCCAGTATTTTGAATGGAAAGTGAAACCAGGGGTTTTGTTTACCCTAAAATCATCACGGTTT
>DATIPP010000209.1:0-7008 GCA_035471825.1 Gammaproteobacteria bacterium | reverse complement strand
GCGGGTTGCGCGCCCAAGGCCCGCAGCCTGTTCCGATCGCTCGATAAATCGGCCTGGCGATTGCTACGGCTACGTACTGCGCCTCGCGTCTCGACTGCGAACTTTGGGCACAGCTTTGCTTCTTGCGGGGAGGAGTGGTGCATGGATGCACCGTTTACGGAGCTGGGGATGTAATTTTGAGATAGGTTCTACTTGTAAGACTTGACTCTTCTGTTCCTTAATCCCTAAAAATACCACTATACTGTTTTTAAGCATATGCCGTTGCGATTTTTGATTTATCCATTTCTGTTTTATCTTTGCCTTTCACAGGATGTGATTGCAGAAAATTGCCCTTCGTCCACTGATATCAGGTACCGACTTGTTCCGGATGCCTATGAATGGACTGTTGATGAAGGTATCACTCTCGAGAAGCTCCTATCAGTGGAGCGGCTCATCTCCGTCAGCCTGGAAAACAACGGGGAGTTCGTGTCCTGCAAGTATGAAGTGGAAAAACAGTTTTTGAAGCTTGACGGTTTGCCAAAAAAGGAAGGTTGCAGGGTGGTGTTGTCAGACGGTCAATGGATCACGACCAAAACCGGCCGTTCAATCTGTGATGAAGAGGATACTTCGGAATGTCTCTTCAGCATGTCCTGTGAAGAGTAAATACCAGAACCTGTATCAGAATTCCGCGCCGCTGCGCGGATTCTGATACAGGTTCTATATTACTAGCCCGCTGTTCTTCTTGTAGCACTTTTTCGCTCATGCTCCCGGAGTAATTTTTTCCGCAGCCTGATGTTTGTCGGAGTTATCTCTACCAGCTCATCGTCATCAACAAATTCAAGCGCCTGTTCCAGGCTGAACTTTACGGGGGGCGTGAGCAGGATATTATCGTCCTTGCCTGCGGCCCGGATATTAGTCAGTTGCTTGCCTTTCAAGGGGTTCACAACCAGGTCGTTATCACGTGAATGGATCCCGACGATCATTCCTTCATAGACTTCCGTTCCCGGTTCGATCAGCAGATCGCCGCGTTCCTGGAGGTTGAACAGGGCATAACCCAGTGCTTTGCCGCAACCGTTGGCGATTAAAACGCCGTTTTTGCGTTCACTGAGGCCGGTTTTTTTCACCGGTCCGTAATGATCGAAGACATGATAGATCAGTCCCGTACCGGAACTGGCGGTCAGGAACTCGGTACGCAGGCCTATCAACCCGCGGGCGGGGATGACGTAGTCGAGGCGTACCCGTCCCTTGCCATCCGGAAGCATTTCCTGGAGCTCCCCCCCGCGCTGGCCGAGTATGTCCATGACCGCACCCTGGTAGCCTGCTTCCAGATCCACCGTCAGGAGTTCATAAGGTTCCTGAGTTTCCCCGTTGACCTTGCGAAGTATCACCTCGGGGCGCGAAACACCGAGTTCATAGCCTTCGCGCCGCATGTTTTCTATCAGAATCGACAGGTGCAATTCACCGCGACCCGATACCCGGAATTTGTCCGGGTCGTCGGTGCTTTCAACACGCAAAGCGACGTTGTGCTTGAGTTCCTGTTGCAAGCGTTCATCGAGCTGGCGCGAGGTGATGTATTTTCCCTCCCGGCCGCTAAAGGGCGAGTCATTGACCTGGAAGGTCACACTGACGGTCGGCTCGTCGATGACAAGCGGCGGCAGGGCTTCCGGGTTGCGTGGATCGCAAACCGTCTCGGAGATGCCCAGATCCTCGATACCGCAGACGGCCACGATATCGCCGGCCCCGGCCGCGTTGATTTCCAGCCGGTCAAGTCCCTGCAGTTGGTAGATTTTCAGGATCTTCGATTGCCTGCAATTGCCGTCTTTCGCCACCACTGTTACTGTGGTGTTGGCTTTGATACTTCCCCGCGTAATACGCCCGATGCCGATCACACCGACATAACTGTTGTAATCCAGCGAACTGATCTGCATCTGAAACGGACCCTCCGGGTCGACAGGCGGGGGCGGCACCTTGTCGACAATGGTTTCAAACAGTTCCTGCATGTCTCCATCGCGCGCATCCGGATCATGCGAACTATAGCCTCCGGTTGCCGAGCAATAAATAACGGGAAAATCAAGTTGCGCATCGCTTGCTCCCAGCCGATCGAACAGGTCGAATGTCCGGTTCAGCACCCAGTCCGGACGCGCACCCGGCCGGTCAATCTTGTTTATGATGACAACCGGGCAAAATCCCCGGGCCTGTGACTTTTCGGTGACGAACCGGGTCTGCGGCATGGGCCCGTCGACGGCGTCGACCAGTAACAGGACTGAATCGGCCATCGACAACACGCGTTCCACCTCGCCGCCAAAGTCCGCGTGACCGGGCGTATCAATAATATTAATACGGTAATCCCGCCACCGGATGGCCGTGTTTTTCGCCAGAATGGTTATCCCGCGCTCGCGTTCGAGATCATTGCTGTCCATGATCCGGTCACGGAGCTCCTTGCGCAGTTCCAGGGTTCCCGACTGGCGCAGGAGCTGGTCGACCAGCGTGGTTTTTCCGTGATCGACGTGGGCGATTATGGCGATATTTCTTATGTTCTGAATCATGTTGGCGTCCGCATCCGCGGTCAAAAGGTGGCCATTATAACGGAATGACCGGTGAATACCTGTTGAATATATGCAGGTAGTAATCAGCCAGACTTTGCCGACGGATACCCGGTTTCAGTGACTGAACACCTGCCTGGCCGATAATATCGTTCCGGCATGATGGACATCATAACCGGGAAGAGATTCAATTGATTTCCTGAATTTACGTGAACGCAGGATCTTTTGCAGGGATTTACCGGTGGTATCCATGTCCTGATTGTTGACAGCCAGGACATACGTTTCCTGTACGAGGGGAACGAAGTGCAGTTTAAAACGGGCTGCCGCTGCTGCAATACCGAACCCGGCATCGGCGGCGCCACTGGCTATCATGGCGGCGACGGCAACATGGGTAAATTCCTCGTCGTTATAGCCCTTGATTGCCGTATTATCGATACCCTGCATTTTCAGCAATTCATCAAATATTACCCGTGATCCCGATTCCGTTTGCCGGTTGACGAAACGGATTGGGCGCCGGGTCAGATCGGAAATGCCAGTGACTTTTTTCGGATTACCGGGTCGGGCCATGATGCCCTGGGTACGCGTACAGACCTGGATCAACGTATATCTGGCCGGGTCCAGCCATTGACGATAGAGCGGGACGAAGGATACGAATTTCGGATCATCCGGAAAATGAAAACCGGCAATTTCGCAACGCGATGCAGCGAGTTCCCGCAGGCTCTCGATACTGCCACGGAAGTGGAAATCAATATCGATCGAATGTGCAGATTGGCAAAGGGATTGTAATTGCGCTATAGCCAGGTCATGACTGGCATTGATGCGTAAGTGTACGGGTTTGACGTTCTGCTTGAGTAATGAATTCAGTTCCCCGTTGACCTCGCCGGCAAGTTTCTTGAATTCCGGTTGCAGTCGCGAATTGATAAGTTGCTCCGCCCAGAGCAGTTTCTCTCCAATATCAGTAAGTTGTGCTCCCCGTCCTTTTTCGAGCCTGACTATCGCCCACCCAGTACATCACCGTATTCATGCACGAGATTCCATGCGTGGCGATAGGATATTCCGGCAAGACGTGCCGCCGCACGTAACGAGCCGTCAGAGCGAATACCCCGTATCAAGGTGAATACTCGGGAATCAAATGTTCCTGCTCCGGACCTTTCAAGCAACCATCGAAGTTCGAAGTGCACTTTCATAAATTATGAAAATTATCTCTTATTTATATCAATTGTAAACATCGTATATTCTACAAATTAGATAATAATATGTAATTAAATTCATATTTAACTCAAAACGGGAGGATGAAATGATTCGATTTGATATGAAAGCCGGCATACTGGTGGTCGTAGCCGGTCTTTTTATGTCGCAGCCGGCCATTGGGGAGAACAAGGCTTTGCAGGAATTGATGAAGGCCTTGTTGGAAAACGGAACGATTGATCAGCAAACCTATGAACTGGTTCTGAAAGTGGCGGAACAGGAAGAGAATGAGTTATCACGCACGCCAAACACGGATAATGTTGATGAATCAATCAGGCTGGCTGTTGCTGAAGAAGTCGCCAAAACAGCCGGGGATCAGCCGACTATCACGACCAATGGCAAATTTGAAATCAGGTCAAAAGACAATGATTTTTCTTTTCGTGCAGGTGGTCGCATCCAGGTTGATGCAGCAACCTATGATGAAGATCGTCTGCGGCATAATGATGGTACAGAATTGAGGCGTGCGCGTTTGTTCGCCAGTGGAACACTGTGGCAGGCGTGGGCCTACAAGCTGCAATATGACTTTACGGCAACAGGTATAGACGGAATACAGGACGCCTTTATCGATTACAAGGGCTTTGATCGCTGGAAAATCAGGTTCGGTCATTTCAAGGAACCCTTCAGCCTGCAGAACATGACAAGTTCCAAATACATCCGCTTCATGGAGCGAGGTATGCCGCACCTGTTTGCGCCCGGCCGTAACATCGGTTTGGCAGCAACTGCTTCTGGCGGTAACTGGAGTTTCTCTTCGGGAATATTCGGTGAGGGGCGCGATGGTTCGAGCGATGACAACGATGAGGGTTATGCAATAACTGCAAGGGGGACATATGCGCCGATGCTCAAGGAAGACCGAATTTTTCACCTGGGCCTGTCCGCCTCACATCGAATCACCGGTTCAACAGATACTGTACGTTTTCGCGACCGTCCGGAGTCCCATCTAACGGATATTCGACTGGTTGATACGGGTTTGATTGATACTGACAGTTTCAGCAGGTTTGCCGGAGAGGTTGTACTCGTATTTGGCCCGATCGCACTGGAAGGAGAATATTATTATCTATACCTCGAACGCGAGATAAACCGTAATCCCGACCCGGCTTTTTCGGGCTATTACCTACAGGGCAGCTGGTTTCTGACTGGTGAAACGCTGAATTACAGTGCTTCAAAAGGCAGTTTCGGCAAACTCAGCCCCCAAGGTATTGTCGGCAAGGGTGGTATCGGGGCATGGCAACTTGCATTGCGGTTCAGCAGTATCGATTTAGCCGATGAAGACATCATGGGTGGCGAGCAAATGACCATGACATTTGGTCTGAACTGGTTTCCCACCCCCAATCTACGGTTAACAGCAAACTATGTTGATGTCCTTGATGTGAAAGGTGGACCCGCGGCCGGTGATGAGCCGTCAGCATTCCAGTTGAGGGCACAGGTTGAATTCTGAAAGCGCTCACTGACTTCATTCATAAAATCATATTCATTCAAAAAGGGAAAATATCATGATGTCAGTATTACGAATATTCGTGTATTTGCTCGGCCTGTTGTTTCTGCAACAGGGGATGGCACAGGAAAATTACCTGCGGCTCGCGACGACGACCAGCACGGAGAACTCGGGTCTACTGGATTTGTTAAATCCACCGTTTGAACGTGAAAACAACACCGAAGTCCATGTGATTGCTGTGGGCACCGGCAAGGCCCTGCGTCTTGCAGAAGCAGGTGATGTGGACCTGGTTTTCGTGCATGCGCCGGCGGCGGAAAAGAAACTGGTGGAAAAGGGGTTCGGGATCGAGCGTAAGCCAGTAATGCACAATGATTTTATCTTGCTTGGACCGCCGGATGATCCGGCCGGTCTGAAAAATGCAGGCGGTCTTCAGGACGCACTGGCAAAACTGCCTGGCAACCCGGCCGGCTTTATATCACGTGGCGATGATTCAGGCACCCACAAGAAAGAACGCATTCTCTGGGAAACTGCCGGCATCGAACCGGCGGGAGAATGGTACCAGTCCGTCGGCCAGGGAATGGGACAGGTGCTGCAGATCGCCCACGAAAAACAGGCCTATACACTGAGCGACCGGGGAACATACCTGGCCTACCGCGACAAGATCAATCTCGAGATAGTATTCGAGAATGATGCCTTGCTGGACAATCCTTACCATATCATCCTGGTTAATCCGCAAAAGCATCCGCATACCAGGATCGATCTGGCGCGAAAATATCAGGCATTTGTCACAGGGAAAGAAGGGCAGAGGATCATCCGGGAATTCCGGATTAACGGCGAGCAATTGTTTCACCCGGACGTAATTAAATGAAGAATTATCAGGCGGATATAAAAAAGCCCGGAATCGCTCATTTTGGGGGGAGGAAGGCGGAGCGGATTCCGAGCCAGTTACAAGCAAGCATCAAGGAGGATGATGTCTAGGTAAAGAATAGTTGATATTGGCCAACAGGTATGTGATGCAGAGCACAGTTTGGTACTTTTGTAGCTGCGATTTGCGTGACCGGTGTCACAAAGGCAAAGCGTTACGCAAGCTGGTGTTCAAGCGGCCGCTTTGGAACCGGATTCTAATGACTCAAGCACCCCTTCCGGCATGATCAGGCTGATCACCGTCCAGCCGGCTTCCGGCTTCACTTCTTCCTCGACAACAAAGAATACCAGGCGCCCCTTCTTGTCGATGGCGAACAGGGGGATGATCCTGTTGCCGTATTTTTTGAGGTAGGTCTCAAAATTAAATTCCTCGCTCAGTTGCGTACTGCGGATTTTGGCGCCATTGCGTAGCCAGAAAGCCAGCATGCCGTGGGTAACTTCTTCGCCGAACAACTGGTAGCCGCGATGTTTTGTCGAGATTTTGTGCTTGTCGTCGATCACCTTTTCCCGGGTGGTCTTCAGTTCGAAGACGCCCTTTTCACCAAAGTCGGTTTTAAACCGCAGGCTGGCCAGGGTATCGAGATTGGTCCGGCCCGACATTGCGAGCATCCGGCCAAGACCAATGAGATCCAGGTGCCTTTCAGCGTGTTCGGATATCGGGTTGCCGTAATAGGTCGGCAACCCCTCCATGCGCGCGACCCGCGTATTTTCCCAGTTGCTGTCGGTAAGCAGAACCTTGAATTCCTTTTCCTGTAAAGCCTTGCCGATGGCACGACCGACGTTGCCGGCACCTACGATGAGTACCCCCGTAGGCGGCGGTTCCCTGACTTTCAGGAGCTTGGCGAGTGTCTTTGCCGTTGCGCTCTGTATGATCACCGTGCC
>DATIPP010000208.1:0-5302 GCA_035471825.1 Gammaproteobacteria bacterium | reverse complement strand
TTCGAGAATGCCATGGTACTTGTTACAGTGCTGGGGGGATCCACCAATGCTGTCCTGCATTTAATCGCCATTGCACGGTCTGTCGATGTGAAACTGACAATCGATGATTTCGAGAGTGTTACCGATCGCACTCCCTATCTCGCCGATCTGAAACCCAGCGGGCAATATGTGATGGAGGATCTGCATAACGTGGGTGGCACTCCCGCCGTTATGAAATACCTGCTGGAAAACGGGATGCTGAATGGTGACTGTTTGACGGTGACCGGTAAAACCATTGCCGAGAACCTGGCAGATCTGCCGAATCTTGCAGAAGGCCAGACGATCATCGCGCCACTGGCAAAGCCAATCAAGAACACCGGTCATATCCGTATTCTCAAGGGCAACCTTGCCCCCGGTGGCTCAGTAGCCAAGATTACCGGTAAGGAAGGCCTGACATTTACCGGTCCGGCCAGGGTTTTCGACTCGGAAGAGGAAATGCTCAGCGTACTGGAGGAAAGCGGCATCCGGAAAGGCGATGTCGTTGTCATCCGCTATGAGGGCCCGAAAGGCGGCCCCGGCATGCCGGAAATGCTGACGCCGACTTCGGCCATCATGGGTGCCGGCCTCGGCGGTGATGTTGCCATGATAACCGACGGACGGTTCTCCGGCGGGTCACACGGGTTTATCATCGGGCATGTCGTACCGGAAGCCCAGGAAGGTGGACCCATCGCCCTTGTCCGTGACGGCGACATTATTACCCTGGATGCCGAGAAGAATCTCATAAACGTGGATCTGTCGGACGAGGAACTCGCAAAACGGAAGTCCGCCTGGGAAATGCCGCCATACAAGGCCGCACGCGGAACACTTTACCGATATATCAAAACAGTGAAATCCGCCTCGGAAGGTTGTGTGACTGATGAGTGATGAGTGCTGAGAACTGAGGATTGAGTTATCAATTACTTATCACGAATTACCAGTGACCAATCAGGAGATCTCTCCGCTCGCTGCGCCCGGTCGAGATGACATTAGGGGGTGACCTCTGTCCAAATGGCAGGGAACAGGGTGCTAGTAATGAGGACTGGGTGCAGAAGTTAAAGCAGTGAAATGTGAAACGTTAAACCTGAAACGATAAACGTTTTGTTATTAGCAATCACCAGATATCAGTATTCACCGCCCACCGACCGGTAACGTGAGGGTCGGTCCCTCGAATTTGGTCTGTCCTGCCTGCAGGTTGAACAGTTGCCGTAGCAGCATGAATGTTGATTTGCTCTGCAGGTCATTATCGGCGATATAGAACCAGTGCCCACGGTAATATGTTGTAACATAGGCGCTGGTCGGCCTTTCTGCACTGACATTCACCCGGAACAGGTTACCGGCAGGCGTACTGTTCCAGTCAAACGGAGTACCATTTTTTGTTCTGGTGGTAGTAACCAGCCCGGATACCCGGTGTTCTTCCGGTACCGCCACATTTTGCGACAGGTAATACAGGAGGCTTGTAATCGATCGTGTTCGCAGGCTCCATTGCTCCTTCGAGAGCTCGAGGAAATCCGTATTCAGGACAAAGCGATCAGTATCTTCATCAAGACCAAGTAAACGGCGTATTTCAGCAAATACCCCGGTATATGACGGGTCGCCGGTAATAAACTTGATAACAATATTTTGTGTTTCACCCGCCTGTTCAGTGCCGATTTCTATCAACCCGGCTTCCTGGAGGTTCCTGAGTAATCCAAGCAGTTTTTTAAAATCCAGATATACCGGCTCTGATATCGGCGTCGGCCCGGAAGCCGTTGGTGCATTTGCAAGGTTGTTTATCCGTTCGAGGCAAAGACCGAAAACCCTTTCAATACTCCAGCCGGACTGGGTCATCACCAGTATGGATTCCAGGCGGATTGGGCTCAGTATGCTCTTTAACAGGTTTTCTCCGCGTAAGGGAGTATAGGAAATAGTGGGACTCTGGGAATAGGCGATACCAATACCGGGGCTGAGTATGTTTCCGCCCGGTCCGATATCGACATCGGCGTTCAGGGCCGCATTCGTATCCAGCGAGAGAGACGCTGTCACACTGCCCACATCGAGATAGAAAGGCACATCGCGATATCGTAACCGCACGACATTTCGCAGCATCTGCTGGTTCAGTGAACCGACTATCGCTTCATTATACGCCGGATGGGTCTGTTCCAGTGCACGAGGACCGAATGTTGACTGGCATCCGGTGATTAAAACCAAAAGTATAAAAAGCAGGAAGCGATTTCCGGTTCTCATTCTTGCTTATTGAACATCCAAAACAACGTTTGCGCCATATACTAACACAAAAAATGCACCGGACTAAGCCGGTTGATATTACCGGTTTACAAGTACTGTAATAAATCAGAACACACAGCAAGATCCGGAAAACATAACATGCGATTTATTAATAATAATAGCAGTTTGCCAGAAATCTGATTACACAGCTTCCTTAACACCAGTCGGGATTAATCCTGATCAGTATCATCCAGTAATAGAATTTTCTGCCGGTTAGCCGGATTGGTCTGTATACCAAACTTCGAACGTGTTTGTATTTTTTAAGTAACTGATTTTCTTAGATTTAAAAACTTCAGCATTAACCTATGTTAATATTCAAACGTGTTTAAAATAATGGTTATATACAACGGACATTAATTGTAATTACCGTCTTTCTTGTACATCCGCCCGGTATCCCGGCAAGTGATATATGAATAACCCGTTAATAAGCAAATATTCAGCACTGACAAAACTTACACCGAAAGAGAAGAATACGCTCCTTCAGCTACAAAGCAAACGTGAAATAATCCCTGCGGGAACTGAAATAATCCGCGCCGGTCAGAACCACAAATCAATGTACATCATTGAAGAAGGTTGGGCTGCGCATTACAAATTGCTGGCTGATGGCAGACAACAGATACTTAATATTTCACTTCCCGGTGATTTTATCTGCCTGGATGCGACAGTACTCAAGACAGCGGAGCATTCAATCAATGCTATTACTGATCTTGTTGTATCCAGGTTGTCGCCTGAAAAAATCCTGGATATATTCAGTCACTCGCCGCGTCTTGCTGCCATACTCTGCTGGTCCAGTGTACATGACGGAGCAATACTGGCGGAACAGATTGTTCGGGTTGGTCGTCGTAATGCTTATGAAAGCATAGCGCATTTACTGCTGGAGTTTCTACGGAGGCTCGATATCATAGGTATGACAAACAATAATACATTCCATTTCCCGCTGACCCAGGAACTGCTCGCAGACACACTGGGTCTCACTACAGTACATGTTAATCGTACAATTCGCAGACTAAGGAAAGATAATCTAATCGAGTATTCTGACAATAAAATGACAATTCTGAATCTGAAAAAACTTCGCCAGGTAGCGGGATTTGATCCCATATATCTGGAGCAGGATGCCCTGCCGTTCAGGAACCGAATTGAAAGCGGTTAATCCCTGAAAAATTTATTCCTGATCCGGAAGTTATTTATTATTTCACCATGACATTCATGCTGCCGCCTATAACCGGCATTGATGCTGACACCACGCGCAGGGTGGGATTTGAGCTGGAGTATTCCGGCATCGAAATAGATGCAAGTGCCGATATCCTGAATGAATTGCTGGATGGTTCAATCAGGCAAACAACGCCATTCAGTTTCTCGATAAACGATACAAGGTACGGCACTTTCAAACTTGAGATTGATGCTGCTTTTCTCAAGAATGAAAAATATATTGAATATCTCAATATGATCGGCATCAACATCGAGAATTTTGATGCCAGAAAATCCCTTGAGGATCTCCTGATGGACGTTGCTTCAACTGTTGTTCCCTGTGAGATCGTGATGCCGCCATTGCCGATAACAAATATGGAGATCGCTGATGATATCGTTGATGCTCTCAGAAAACATAAGGCAAAAGGCACGGGGGCATCATTCCTCTATGCCTTCGGACTGCATATAAATCCTGAAGTTGCATCGACAGATGCTGAATATCTTCTCAATCATATTCGTGCGTTCATTCTTCTGTTCGACCTGATATGCGAGGAAACAAAAGTAGATTTATCAAGGCGAATCAGTCCATATATTAATAAGTACCCTGCTGATTACATCAAAAAAATATTGAATACAAACTATTCTCCGGATATTGACCGGCTCATTGATGACTACATGGAATTCAACCCGTCACGCAATCATGCACTCGACATGCTACCCCTGTTTGCTTATATCGATGCAGAAAAGGTCATGCAAAAAGCCAGTGAACCGGAACTGGTACATTCAAGACCTACTTTTCATTACAGGCTTGCCAATTCCAGGATCGATGAAACCGGCTGGAGTATCTCGGGCGAATGGAATTACTGGGTAAAAATAGAAAAACTGGCCTGCAGCCAGGAAAAACTCGCGGAATTATGCAACAAATATCTTGCCGACCAGAACTCAACCTGGCCGACATGGAAATCGGAATGGATCACAACTGTCCGCCAGGTATTAGAATAAATGGGTGTAAGACGGGCAGTTATCGGTATAACCGGGCCCGATCGAGGCGGTCTCGCGGCCTGGATTTTCACATCCCTGGCTGTTTTTATCATGGGAGGAAAACCCGTCAGAATCACGCCTGCCAGGAAATTTTCAATTGAACATATTGATGGCCTCATCATCGGCGGAGGTGCCGATATCCACCCTGACCGATATGGTGGCGTATCGCATGATTTGAAGAAAGAGTTCAGCAAAGAGAACACCCGGGGGCTGAACCTGCTCTCCTGGATACTATTTCCATTATTGTATTTATTCAGGACACTTCTCAGCACAAAACAATTTACTTCGCATGATTCCGATCGTGATGAACTGGAATTCACATTACTGGAAAAAGCTGTTGAATTATCATTACCTGTGCTGGGTATTTGTCGTGGTGCACAATTGATCAATATTCATTTTGGAGGAACCCTCCACCGGGACCTGCAGGAATTCTATGTTGAATCACCACAAGTCTGGACTGTATTACCCAAAAAAACGATCAAGATTATACCGCACACGCGACTTTTCCATGCATTGGGAGACCATGAGACCTGCGTGGTAAATGCACTTCATAACCAGGCCATTGAGCATGCAGGACAAAATGTCAGTATTGTAGCCAGGGAGCCCAACGAGGTAATTCAGGCCATAGAACACGACACTTTGCCATTCGTCATCGGTGTTCAATGGCACCCCGAATATCTTTTTATAATCCAGAATACACAGCGTTCCCTTTTCCGGACCTTCATTGATTCTTCGCGCATTGCAATGAATAAGTAACAAGGAGAAGCATTATGCCATTCAAATATATAAGCAG
>DATIPP010000207.1:0-8873 GCA_035471825.1 Gammaproteobacteria bacterium | reverse complement strand
ACGTTAATGCGTGCCTATTTGACTGAACTCAATACCAGGCTGGATTTGTTGCGGATCAGCATCGAGAAAGCAAAGGTCCAGTCAAAACTACTGTACCTTGCAGGAGAACAGCAATGAGAAAGCGCGGTTTAATAATAACTGTCCTGTTTATGGTAATCATCGCGGGCATTTACCTGCAGGCCAGGTTTTCAGTTTTCACACGATTGGATGGCGTTGCGGATATCCTCGCCAGGATTCCTGATATGAAGACATCTCGGGAACCGGTAAAAGATACCGGAATAAAAGGACAGAAGGTCGAACGGGAAATCCTGTACTGGATGGCACCAATGGATCCGAATTTCCGGAGTGATGAACCCGGTAAATCCCCCATGGGAATGGCTCTTGTCCCTGTTTATGCCGATGCCGCAATGGATACAGGCACTGTGACTATTTCACCGGAAGTCGTCAATAATATGGGAGTCAGGACGGCCAGGGTTGAAAAGGGAATATTACCAAGGCGGATAGATACGGTTGGTTATATAGATTTCGATGAATCCCGGATAAGTCACGTACATTTGCGTGCGGATGGCTGGATACATCACCTTGCTGTAGATACAGAAGGAGACAGGGTAAAAAAGGGGCAGCTACTGTTTAACCTGTATTCACCAACCCTGGTGAATGCACAGGAGGAATACCTTCAGGCTGTCGCCTCGCGTAACAGCGCACTTTCACAGGCGTCAAGAGAACGCCTGCTGGCGCTGGGACTGGATAATTCGCAGATTGATAATTTAAAGCAAACCGGGAAACCCTCGCAGTATGTCGCCACGTACGCGTCCCAATCCGGCGTGGTATCCGTCCTGAATGTTCGGCACGGAATGTATGTTAAGCCGGAAACGGAAGTCTTGTCACTGGCCAGTCTGGAGACCATCTGGATAGAAGCCGAAGTCTTTGAGCGTCAGGCCAACTGGGTAAAATCCGGTCAACCCGCTGAAGCACAGATACCGGCGATGCCGGGCCGCACCTGGAGAGGAAAGGTGGACTATGTCTACCCGGTGCTTGACCCGATCACCCGAACCTTGCGTGTAAGGCTCCGGTTTGAAAACCCGGGCGAGTTGCTCAAGCCGAATATGTATGCCGATGTATCGATCCTGAGTGAACCTTCTGAACCGGTTATACATATTTCCAGGGAAGCCTTGATCAATGACGGCAGGAATTCACGTGTCATCCTGGCCCTTGGTAACGGGAGATTCAGGGCCAAAAATGTCACAGCGGGCATGGAAAGCGGTGACCGCATCGAGATTATTGAAGGACTGGATGTTTCAGACGTGGTGGTTGTATCCGCCCAGTTTCTCATCGATTCGGAAGCCAGCCTGAAGGCGAGTTTCCGGCGCATGGAGCCTGTATCGGAAAAGGAAGGCATGGAAAACCATTTTCATACGGAAGGCGAGGGCACGATCAACTCAATCGACGATCAGGCGCGCACAATCAACATCAGTCACAAAGCAATTGACACGTTGAACTGGCCGGCTATGACAATAGATTTCAGAGTGGCGGATCACGTTACACTTGATTTCCTCCGGCCGGGTGAAAATATCAGGTTTTACCTCGCACGCAATGCTGAAGGTGAATACATCATCAGCAACCTCCTTCCTGCAGAGGAGAAGGAACTCGAGAATGATTAAATACCTGATTGACTGGTCCATCCGCAACCGTTTCCTGGTTGTTTTATTGTCCGTGATCCTGCTGTTTACGGGTTTCTACGTATTAAAAGAGACACCCGTGGATGCGATACCGGATTTGTCCGACGTTCAGGTGATTATCAAGACTTCCTATCCCGGCCAGGCACCGCAGGTCGTTGAGGACCAGGTCACTTATCCTCTAACGACAGCAATGCTCTCTGTTCCCTTTGCCGTCACGGTGCGTGGCTATTCGTTTTTCGGTGATTCCTATGTCTATGTCATCTTTGAGGAGGGGACCGATCTTTACTGGGCACGATCGCGGGTGCTGGAATACCTGAGCCAGGTTGCCGGCAGGTTGCCTGAAGGTGCCAGGCCCGAACTTGGGCCGGATGCAACGGGAGTGGGGTGGATTTATGAATATGCGTTGATAGATAAAACAGGTCGGCATGATCTGGCACAGTTACGCTCCATCCAGGACTGGTTTTTGAAATACGAGTTACAAACCGTCCCCGGCGTGGCCGAAGTAGCCACAGTCGGCGGCATGGTGAAACAGTACCAGGTAGTGATAGATCCAAACCAGTTAAGGGCCTATGACATTCCCATGGCGACTGTTAGACAGGCCATTCAACGTGCAAACCAGGAAGCAGGTGCATCGGTCGTGGAGATGGCGGAAGCGGAATACATGGTGCGAGCCACAGGGTATATCAGCGGGGTCGAGCAGCTTCGAAATGTCTCCGTCGGGGTTAATGCGAACGGAACCCCGATTTTACTGGGGGATATAGCCGAGGTGCGGACAGGGCCGCAACTGCGTCGTGGCATCGCTGAATTAAATGGCAAGGGTGAGGTTGTCGGCGGCATTGTGGTCATGCGCTGGGGCGATAACGCCAAGAAGGTCATCGATGCGGTGAAATCCAGATTGGACGAGTTACGCAATGGATTGCCTGAGGGTGTTGAAATCGTTGAAACCTACGATCGGTCATCACTGATACAACGTGCAATCGAGACACTCAAGGAAAAACTGGTCGAGGAATTTATTGTTGTTACCCTCGTATGCGCCGTTTTCCTGTTTCATTTGCGTTCTTCCCTGGTCATTATCATCAGTCTCCCTATCGGTATCCTTGTGGCTTTTATCATTATGTATATCCAGGGTATCAATGCCAATATCATGTCATTGGGCGGCATTGCCATTGCTATCGGCGCCATGGTCGATGCCGCGATAGTAATGATTGAAAATGTGCATAAGCATATGGAACGCACGCCATTGACGGATGAAAACCGCTGGCGGGTAATACGGGAAGCCGTTTACGAAGTGGGGCCACCATTATTTTTCTCATTGTTAATAATCACCCTGAGTTTTCTCCCTGTCTTTACACTCGAGGCGCAGGAAGGAAGGTTATTCAAACCTCTGGCATTCACAAAGACCTATGCCATGGCGGCGGCGGCGGGTTTATCGATCACGCTGGTGCCGGTGCTTATGGGATATTTTATCCGTGGCAGGGTTATGCCGGAAAACAAAAACCCCATCAACAGGCTGTTAATTACCCTGTATCGTCCTTTTATAACAGCCGTACTCAGGTTTCCCGGAAGCATAATTTTTATTGCAGTCATTATTACAATAATCGGTTTATGGCCATTCACGAAACTGGGCACCGAATTCATGCCGGACCTGGATGAAGGTGACCTTATGTACATGCCAACGACCTTCCCCGGAATCTCCATCGGCAAGGCCCAGCAGTTACTGCAACAGACAGACAAGCTCATCATGACTGTCCCGGAAGTAAAGAGCGTAATGGGTAAAATCGGACGGGCGGAAACGGCCACCGATCCTGCACCATTGACCATGATCGAATCTGTTATCCAGCTGAAACCGAGATCGGAGTGGCGTGATAGCATGACACCGGAAAAACTGCGACAGGAATTGAATCAACTTGTGCAGTTTCCGGGATTAACCAATGCCTGGGTCATGCCGATAAAGACACGCATCGATATGCTGGCAACCGGAATCAAGACCCCGGTCGGTATCAAGATTGCCGGTCCCGATCTTGAGGTCATAGATAAAATCGGGCGACGGGTGGAGCAGGTGGTTAAACAGGTGCCGGGGACGTTGACCGCCTATTCCGAACGCGTGGCAGGGGGACGTTATATCAATATCGATATTGATCGCCTGAAAGCAGCCAGACTCGGACTGAATATTCAGGATGTGCAGGAAGTTATCCGAACGGCGATTGGCGGACTGAACGTTACCGAAACGGTGGAAGGGCTGGAAAGATATCCCGTGAATATCCGGTATCCGAGAGAAGTCAGGGATTCACTGGAAAAGTTGCGGTTATTGCCGGTCGTTACTCCCGCCGGTGCCAGGGTCGCTCTTGGTGACGTGGCGAATATACAGATTGATGACGGGCCACCGATGATCAAGAGCGAGAATGCACGGCTGAATGGCTGGATATTCGTTGATACCGAAGGACGCGATCTCGGAAGTTATGTCAGTGCAGCAACGAAGGTGGTAGATGAACAGGTTGAATTACCGGCGGGCTACACGGTCAGTTGGTCCGGGCAGTATGAATATATGGTAAGGGCCAAGGAGCGACTGGTGCTCGTGGTGCCGGTGACCTTGATTATCATCATGTTGCTGCTGTACCTGAACTTCAGAAATATAACTGACGTTCTGATCATCATGGGCACCCTGCCTTTTGCGCTGGCCGGAGGGGCATGGCTGCTTTACCTGATGGATTACAACCTGTCAGTTGCAGTCGGGGTCGGTTTCATTGCACTGGCAGGAGTGGCTGTGGAAATCGGTGTTGTTATGCTGGTATACCTGAATCAGGCATTCAATCGGTGTGTGCATGTTAAAGGTGGAATTGAAAATTTGACACGCGAAGATATGAGGGAGGTTGTTACTGAGGGCGCCTTGTTGCGCGTAAGGCCGATTATGATGACAGCCACTGCGATTATTGTCGGCCTGTTACCTATCATGATTGGCAGTGGTACCGGTTCCGAAGTAATGCGGCGTATCGCAGCGCCAATGGTCGGCGGCATGACCAGTGCAACAATTCTGACACTGATAATTATTCCTGCTGTTTATTATATACGTAAGAGATCTGTAATTAAGAACTAATTTTTTTTGCCATACATTTAATAAGCAAAAGTTTCAATTTACACCATTAAGAGATAAATCTATGAAAGATAGTTATTCGGATCATCGACAACAAACAGAAGAAAGCCAGGCAAAAGGTAAGTATGTTTGTCCTATGTGTCCCGGCATTGAACAGGATGGACCAGGGTCCTGTCCGCGTTGTGGCATGCAACTGGAACAGGCAGTTCTACAGCAACCAGGGACAAAAATGCAATATACCTGCCCGATGCATCCGGAAATTATCCGCGATGAACCGGGTGATTGTCCTATCTGCGGGATGGCGCTTGAGCCCGTGGCACCGGCAGAGGACGAGGAAAGCGCTGAATACAGGGATATGTTCCAACGTTTCTGGAAAAGTGCTTTATTGGCACTGCCGGTTTTTATCAGTGCAATGGGATCGGAGTTCTGGCCGGATGTATTTGCGGAATTTGTGCAGCCTGTAACCAGGCAATGGCTTGAAATGATTCTTGCCACACCCGTTGTACTTTGGGGAGGCTGGTCGTTTTTTACGAGGGGCTGGAAATCCATCGTATCGCGGCAATTGAACATGTTTACCCTGATTGCTCTCGGTATCGGTGTTGCCTGGGGTTACAGCGTTGTTGCAGTTTTGCTCCCCGACATTTTCCCCGAATCCGTCAGGAATGAAATGGGTGTTGTCCCCGTTTATTTCGAGGCCGCTGCCGTGATTACAACACTGGTGTTGCTGGGACAGGTCCTGGAACTGCGCGCCCGCAGCCGGACCAATGCGGCAATCAAGATGTTGCTGGGACTGGCACCAAAAACCGCCCGCATTATCCGTGAAGACGGCAATGAAGAAGACATTCCCATCGAACACGTGAAAATCGGCGACCGGTTACGTATCCGTCCCGGTGAAAAGATCCCGGTTGATGGCATTGTCCTTGAAGGAAGCAGTTCCGTGGATGAGTCCATGGTAACGGGTGAACCGATACCGGTAACCAAGCGGGTCGAAGACAAGCTGATTGGGGCCACTGTCAACAGTACAGGAGGGCTGGTTATGGAGGCCCGGCGTGTTGGCAGTGACACGTTGCTATCACAGATTGTGCACATGGTAGCCGAGGCGCAACGCAGCCGTGCACCTATCCAGAAGATGGTCGATATCGTTGCGGCTTATTTCATCCCTGCAGTGGTGATAGTTGCAATCATTACTCTGGTTGTATGGGGACTGGTGGGTCCGGAACCCAGACTCGCACATGCCGTAATCAATTCAGTTGCTGTTTTAATAATCGCCTGTCCTTGCGCACTGGGCCTGGCCACGCCCATGTCTATCATGGTGGGAACCGGCCGCGGGGCATTGCTGGGAGTATTGATAAAAAATGCCGAATCCCTGGAAGTACTGGAGAAGATTGACACATTGGTAGTCGATAAAACCGGCACCCTGACCGAAGGCAAACCGAAACTCATCACCGTTATAGCGGAAGAGGGTTATGACGAGGGAGAGATCCTGAAGCTGGGTGCAAGCCTCGAACGGGGCAGTGAACATCCACTGGCAAAAGCCATCGTCGATGGAGCAAAAGAAAAAGATATTTCTCTTGCTGAAGTCAGTGAATTCAATTCTATAACCGGGAAAGGAATTTCAGGCAATGTAGAAAATAAACTGGTAGCTATTGGTAACGGGAAATTACTGGAGGATCTGAAGATAGATTCTCAATCCCTGGCTGAAAAGGCGGAAGAATTACGCCGGGACGGCCAGACCGCCATGTTTGTAACTATTGATAATAAACCGGCCGGCATACTGTCTGTAGCAGATCCCATAAAGTCATCGACACCGGAAGCTATAGAGACACTACATAATGATAATGTCGAAATCGTAATGTTGACGGGCGACAGCAAAACAACAGCCGAGGCTGTTGCCGGGAAGCTTGATATAGACAAGGTGATCGCGGAGGTTTTACCGGAACAGAAAGTGGAAGTTATAAAGCGTCTGCAATCGGAGGGGCGAAAGGTTGCTATGGCCGGTGATGGAATCAACGATGCACCGGCACTTGCCCGGGCACAGGTTGGTATTGCAATGGGGACAGGTACCGATGTCGCCATGGAGAGTGCGGGTGTCACGCTGGTAAAAGGCGATCTGAGAGGTATTGCCAGGGCACGGCTGCTCAGCAGGGCCACGATGCGCAATATCCGGCAGAATCTTTTCTTTGCTTTTATTTATAATTCTCTGGGTGTACCCGTAGCCGCCGGTGCGCTTTACCCGTTTTTTGGATTGTTGTTGTCACCGATGATTGCGGCGGCCGCAATGAGCTTCAGTTCGTTGTCGGTTGTCAGTAATGCACTGCGTTTGAGGCGCGTTTCTTTATAGATAATGTGGAATAAGGATGGAAAATGAACCGCGAAAACAGGATGACAGAACACCCCATTATAAATTAGGCAGTCTGTCACTCACCGGCGCTGTATCCCTGGGAACAGGGGTCATGATCGGTGCCGGGATATTTGCCCTGACCGGACAAATCGCCGAACTGGCTGGCGGGTTATTCCCGCTGGTTTTCCTCGCAGCAGCAATCGTTACTGCATTCAGCGCCTATTCCTATGTAAAGCTGTCAAATGCCTATCCATCCGCCGGTGGAATAGCCATGTTCCTCGAGAAAGCCTATGGCAAAGGGACGATGACTGCCGCCTGCGGACTTCTCATGTACTTTTCGATGGTAATTAACGAAAGTCTCGTTGCCCGCACTTTCGGTACCTATACGCTGCAGTTGTTCGATATTGAACAGGGTAGCTGGCTCGTTCCGGCGCTGGGTGTCGGATTGTTGGCATTCGCCTTTATGGTGAATATCTCGGGTAATCGCTTTATAGGGACATTTTCTTTCCTGATGGCAATTATCAAAATTGGGGGGATTGCAATATTTGCCATTGCTGGTTTGTGGCTTTCAGGGCTCTCGTTTGAGAGTGTTTCTGCGGATCCTTCCAGTACCGCACCTGCGGGATTTTTGGCGGCAATGGCATTGGCAATTCTCTCTTATAAAGGATTTACGACCATTACCAACAGCGGTTCCGAGATCGAGGATCCTCACCATAACGTAGGCCGTGCCATCGTTATTTCCATAGTCATCTGTGTCGTGATTTATTTTCTGGTTGCACTGGCGGTAGCAGGCAATCTCGGGCTGTCTGAAATAATCAGGGCAAGGGATTATGCGCTTGCAGAAGCGGCACGTCCTGCTCTCGGTGATTATGGTTTGTGGTTTACCGTGGTACTCGCGATTGTTGCCACAATTTCAGGCGTTATTGCCAGTACCTTCGCCGTTTCCCGTATGCTCGCCATGCTAACCGACATGAAACTGGTGCCACACAGTCATTTCGGCATGCCCGGAAGTATACAGAAACATACGCTCGTATACACGGTTGTCCTTGCGATGTTCCTGACAGTATTTTTTGATCTCAGCCGCATAGCATCGCTTGGGGCAATTTTCTATATCGTTATGGATATAGCGGTTCATTGGGGTATTTTACGGCACCTTGCCAGGGAAATCGGTGCAAATTTATTTATTCTCATAACTGCAATTATTTTCGATATAGTAGTATTGGGTGCTTTCTTATGGATTAAGGCGACAACCGATATATTAATTATCTATGCGTCGATAACGGGAATTTTGATAATTTTTATCGGAGAGAGATTATTCCTTAATAAGAAACTCGACACGGCGTGATTTAAACAGGCCGGGTTATTCATGGAATAATGATAGCGGAACAATATATCTGGTTTATCTGGTCAGTTGCATTCCTTCTGCCGTGGTGTTTTTTATTTTATTTTTTCCCGGTACACAGGAAAGCCATGCTTTGGGCCAGTTTATTTACCATGCCGTTCGGTTTGACCGAGCCGTTATTTGTCCCGGAATACTGGTCACCGCCCAGCCTGTTTAATCTGGCGTTGACGACGGGGTTTGATATAGAAAGCCTGATTTTTTGCTTCGGGATCGGTGGTATAGCCGTTGTTTTATATAACGTGATCTCTGGCAGCCGTTTTGAACCAGTCTCGGAAGGATACAGGAGGTTACCGCTGCACCGGTATCACAGGCTGGCCATTGCGGCACCTTTCATCGCATTCCCGGTTTTATATTTTTTCC
>DATIPP010000206.1:0-5993 GCA_035471825.1 Gammaproteobacteria bacterium | reverse complement strand
TAACTTACCTGCGGGACAACACGCAGGTCGACAGACAGGCCGGAACGCAGAAGCACCGTGGATCGGGTCTTGCCTTTCGAGATAATCTCTTCTATTTCACCATATCGAGTGAAATGGTTTATTATGGTCGCCCCTTTGCTGGCGGTAACAAGGATATCGAGATCACCAATGGTTTCCTTGCGACGTCGATAGCTGCCGGCCACTATAATATCCTTGATCCCTTTTTTCTGTTTCAGATATTCAAGCAGGGGTTTGACAATCTGATCCGCATCCATCAGTTTGGTTCGCTGTTCCCTGCCACTGAAATGTTTCAGCCGTTCCTTGATCATCTGCTCGGTTTTCTCACCAAAGCCATCCAGATCACGGATTTTTCCACTGTATATGGCGTGTTTGAGATCATCGACACTCTTGATGTCGAGTTTTCTGTAGAGTGCCCTGACTCTTTTGGGTCCCAGTCCCTTGATTTTCATTAATTCACTGAGAGCAGCGGGCGTATGTCTCTCGACTTTCTCAAGCAACGGCAACTTGCCTGTCTCTACCAGGGTTTTGATTTTACCGGCAAGGTCCTTGCCGATATTGGGAAGTTTTGAGAGATCTGTATCAGATTTGACGAGATCCGACATGCTCTTGCCATAACTACGAATGGTGCGTGCGGCATTACGATAGGCACGTACCCGGAACGGGTTGGCGCCCTCGATTTCCAGCAAATCGGCAAGTCTGTCGAAACTATCTGCGATTTCGGTGTTACGAACCGGCATGCTGATTCATCCCGCAAATATGGTTTTGCAGTATCCTGGTGACAGTTGATTCAATTTTAAAGGACAACAAAGCAAATTAAATATCAGAAAGTTACAATGGAAAACCAGTATCAGTAATCCTGGCAATTCAAGAATTTAAATTAACCGGTTCATATAAGGTGTCGACCGGAGGGTCTCGATTTGAAATATCAAAGGATTGTAGTGAACTTCCACAGTGCAGGGTATTATCCGGATGAATATTGAAGGGCAGGCTCAGGCGTGAACCTGATTGTGTTGAAGTATCATCTATTAACCGGGTTCCGTACTTTCCAGTGGGTATTTTGCAACCATTCATTGAGTTTCGTATTTAACATCGGTCTGCCGATGTAAAAACCCTGGGCATTGTCACAATTCATTTCCTTTAATTCACGCAGGATAATTTCGCTCTCAACACCTTCTGCAGTAACAGACAGATTGAAATTATGTGCCAGATCAATTATCGAATTTGCAATCATGCGATCACTCGCATCATCAGGCATATTCTGTATAAATGATTTGTCAATTTTCAGTTCAGTAACGGGTAATTTTTTAAGGTAAACCAGGGAAGAATAACCTGTTCCAAAATCATCTATGGAACAATGAGCGCCCAGTGAATTAATCTTGCTTAAAATATGAAGGCTTTGTTCGGGATTGGTCATCATGGCACTTTCAGTAACTTCAAATATCAGTCTGTTGGGATCAATATCCCAGACATTAATGGCCCGTTGAATAATATCTACGAGAGTTTCATCCAGGAGATTGATCGTTGACAGGTTAATTGAGATACTTAAACTAGTGGTAATATTGAGCCATTTACGGGATTCCTTGAGTGTTGTATTGATAATACTGGCGGTTAATTCATCAATCAGATCGGATTTTTCTGCAACAGCAACAAAATAATCGGGAGATATACTTCCAAGTTCCTTGTGACTCCAGCGGACCAATGCTTCAACTCCGAATATCATGTCATCCCTGATATCAAGTTTTGGTTGATATTGCATTTCAAGCTCATTGTGCTCAATTGCATCTTTCAGGTGTGATTCAATTACGAGACTGGATGTATCAGACAATTTTTCCTGTTTATCAAACCAGACAGCATAAGAATTTCCTTCCATGATTGCCTCATGAAGCGCAATCGATGACTTTTTCAGGAGTTCTTCCGCCGTCCTTGCATGTTCGGGGAACAACGCAATCCCCATCGCTGATTTTATGTTGATGAATCTGTCTGCAATAGGGACCGGTTTTTCAAATAATTTTCCAAGTTTTGTGGCGGCTAATATGGCATGTCCTTCATTCATGATGCCGGACAATGCTATCAGAAATTCATTTTCACTCGCCCGGAAAATCAAATCATCCGGCTTCAGGATCTTTCGAAGGTTTCCCGCCAGTCGATAGAGAAATGCATCTCCTTCCCTGTAACCGAAGGTATGATTGATATCACGTAATGAAAATATTTTCAGCAGGATAGCTCCAACACTCTTTTTCCTGTCATTCTGATTTTCCAGGCATCTGGTCAGGTCTGACAGAAATTTCTCCCTGCTGCTGGATGTAAACTCGATATGTTTTTCGAGCTCATCACTTTTTTCTTTACCGGAATTGTGGAGAATCATCAGGCAAGTTATCTGGGATAATACTATAAATAAAATTCCGCAGGATCTATTCCATAAGCGCCTGCTTCCAGCATTTTGCTGATTTCGATCGTTTTACCTTCCTTCTTGTCTTCTTCCTTTGTGAGAAGATTGATAATAGGAAAATAATCGTTGAATTCCTTTTTGCGGTTAAGAACGATCATGACTCTTGGACGCAGGCGGCTGATTTTATTTTGTTGTAATACAATCCCAACTTCGCCTGTATTCAATTCGATCAGTGAGCCTGTAGGATAGGTGCCAAGGCTTTGTATGAATGTTTCAAGCAGATCACCCTGAAAATCAATATTTTTACGTCCATACAGTTCCTTGATTACCTTGTCATGTGATTGCTGGGCAGAATAAGGCCTGGAACTTGTCATCGCGTCATAGGCATCAATTATGGCAGCAATGCGGGCATAGAGCGGAATCTGGTTCCCGCTGAGACCGAGTGGATAACCGTTTCCATCGTATCTCTCATGGTGATAGCGGGCAATATCAATAGTGGATGGATTAATGCCTTTGGTTTCACTTAAAATTTTCGTGCTGTATTCAACGTGTTTTCTGGCCAGTATTTGTTCTGTTTCCGAAAGAGAGGAGCCTTTTTTGAGTATTCTCTCGGGTAACCGGAGTTTGCCAATATCAAATAATAGATGCCCGATGGCAATTTCCTCCAGTTCATCTTTCTTCAACCCCAGTTGTTTTCCCATGAGAATGGAAAAGATGGAGGAACTCAGGCAATGTCCATATGTATAGTTGTCTTTTCTTTTGAGTTTTGTTAAAAGTACATAGGCGTCGGAGCTGCGCACGCTTCCCTCGACCAGGCTGTTCACTTCGTTGGAAATATTACTGATATCCAGTGGCCTCGAGTTTTTAATCAATTCCGCTAATTTGTTAAATTCATTTTGTAATCTTTTATGTGTTTCTTTTGCCTTTGGCAGTTCGTCTTCGACCTTGATTCCTTCCCTGCTTTTTTCATCATCAGTCATGTAAACATCGGCAGATTCCCCGCGCTCTTCATCAATATATACAAATTCACAATGTTTTCTGAGTTCCTCAATATCATCATCACCATTTATAAGAAGTCCCTGAAACAGGAAAGGTGTATCAGTCCAGGGTCTATCAAGATTGGACACATACATTCCCGGCTTGAGATGCAAGACACTGACTTTTATTTCTATCATGCGTTACAGTCCGTTCTGCAATCTATGGAGGATGATCAAATACATAATTCCAAAAATTAACGATTCATGAGGAATATCGGGGCGGGACTATTCTATCCTGTAAACCGGGATTATGCTATATGTCCGGGATATTATAAGTGTCTAATTTCAATCAATTAATATATGCATTTTTGATTTTTTCTGAAACTATATCAATAAGTGAATGAATACTGATTTGATAGATATATTGAATGCCCGCCAGGGAATAATTTGTTTTGTCGGCGCAGGCGGAAAGAAAACCACAATGTATCGGTTGGCAAGGGAACATCCCGGCAGGATCGGTATTACAGCAACATCGCATATTGAATATTTTCCCAAAAAACTGGATGCTACAAGGTACATCGCATCTGAAGATGAGTTGTTCCAGCTCATAGCAACGGACAGTGAATCCCGTGTCATTGCTTTTGCAAAACCGTCCAGAAGGCACGGCCGGCGTGCGGGTATTAATCCTGACCGGATTGCTGAATTTAAACGTGGTGGTCATTTCGATGTTTTACTGGTCAAATCAGACGGCGCACGCAGCCGCTGGGTGAAGGCACCTGCCGAACATGAGCCGCCCTTGCCACCGGATGTGGACACGGTTGTACCGATTGTTTCTGCCAGGGTTTTCGGAAGCGACTTGACGGCGAAGACTGCACATCGAATCGAGCATATTTGTGCAATCACGGGCATGCATGAAAATGACAGGATACTGCCTCATCATGTGGCCAAACTGCTGTCTTCACCGGAGGGTGGTTTAAAAAATACTGCGGACGCAAAGGTTATTCCACTGATCAATATGGTAGATAACCCTGAACTGGAAAAACTCGCTCGTGAAGCAGCAATCAGGACAATGGCGTTAACCGATCGCATTGACAGTATTGTACTGGCAGCCATGCGCGAGGAATCCCCGGTACGGGATATTATCCGGCATGGATAATTTATTGCTTGTAAACAGCGTTTCTGTCTGTTTTATCGTTGTATGTGTGAGACAGATCGTGCCGGCTTGTCCTTTCCGGGATACTGCATCGCACCATAAGTTTGTTCGATATTCAGGGATTTTCCAGTAATGAATAAGGATTAGTCCTGGCGATCGCAGGATTTTCAGGTAGAAAATCAATTTTAATCCCGGGGTGATATTTACGGGATTGTTATTCTTTTTATATATCTGCAATTTTCCCTCTATTACATACTACAATATAAAATAATAAAGGCTGCAGAAATTAAATCCTGTCGTCCATTATAATTCTTTCATGTCAAAAGGTGTCTGGATGACGAGGACAATATACCGCTTTCATCTTCCCGCTATCAGTATCGCAATATTATTATACCTTGGCGGTCTGGATATTCCCGCATACGCCGAGATAAAAATAACAGACGATCTTACGACACTTGACCTGGAATCCCTGATGGAAATAGAGGTTATCACGGTCGCTAAAAAGCCCCAGCCATTATCCGAGGCCGCCGCCGCCATCCATGTCATCCTGCGCGAGGACATCCGCCGATCCGGTGCTACCAGCATCTCCGAGGCACTGCGACTGGCCCCCGGGCTGCAGGTCGCCCGTATCAACGGCAATGCCTGGGCGATCAGTGCCCGTGGGTTTAACAGTATCATTGCCAACAAGCTGCTGGTCATGATCGACGGTCGCACGATCTACAATCCGATCTTCTCCGGCGTGCACTGGGGCCAGGAGGACGTGGTCCTGGCCGATATCGACCGTATCGAGGTGATCCGCGGGCCCGGCGGCACGCTCTGGGGAGCCAACGCCGTCAACGGCGTGATCAATATCATCACCCGCCCGGCTGCCGAAACGCAGGGCGGGCTGGCCGAGGCCGGCGGCGGCGACCCGACGGGCGGCTTCGGCACACTGCGTTACGGCGGTACCCTGGGGGAAGCGGGCCATTACCGGGCTTATGGTAAACACACCGAGCGCGGCGCGCTTGAGACTGCCACCGGCGGCGATGCCGGCGACGACGGTGAACAGAGCCAGATCGGCGGCCGCATCGACTGGCAACCCTCCGCGCGCGACAACGTCACCCTGCAGGGCGACGCCTATTCCGGCGAGTTCGGCCAGCGGCTGTTTAACGCCTCACTGATGCCGCCGGGGATGATCAACGTCAGTGACACCGGCGACAAGCACGGCCACAATCTTTTGGTGCGCTGGCAGCGGCTGCTGGATACTGGCAGCGAATTCACGCTGCAGGCCTATTACGATTACTACGAACGCGACAGCTTTCTCTCAGGGGAATCCGCCAGCACCTTCGACATCGACTTCCAGCACTACAAGCGCCTGCATGAACGTCTGGACTTGCTCTGGGGGCTGGGTTACCGACACCAGGACGTTGAGCTCGAGGAGCGCTTCAATGTCCAGTTCGGCGATTTGGACCGG
>DATIPP010000205.1:0-3149 GCA_035471825.1 Gammaproteobacteria bacterium | reverse complement strand
GGTGGTACAACCGTAGCCGACGAGGTAGAAACCGAGTTGTTCCAGGTCACCCAGCAGGTCCGCTTTTTTCAGGTAATCGGTCACGACTTTTGATCCCGGCGCGAGCGAGGTCTTGACCCACGGGTGGACCTTGAGGCCTTTTTCCAGTGCATTGCGTGCCAGAAGACCGGCACCGATCATCACGGCAGGGTTCGAGGTATTGGTACAACTGTTAATGGCGGCAATGACCACATCACCGTCATTCAGGTCAAACTCCTGGTCGTCCATTTTTACCGGTGCGATACCCGGCTGGGCTTCGATATTTCCAATAGCAGCATCGCCACCCTCGCTCACGAAACGCGATTCGCCGGGAGTGTTGTCATAACGATCGGCCACCATCGTGTCGAGGTGCTTGTTGAATGACTGCCTTGCTGTTTTTAGCGGAATGCGGTCCTGCGGGCGCTTGGGACCGGCGATACAGGGTTCGACATCACCGAGATCCAGTTCCAGCACGTCGGTATATTCCGGGTCCGCGTCACCGTCTTCGCGCCACAATCCCTGTTCCCTGGCATAGGCTTCGACCAGCGCAACCTGGTCTTCAGGGCGCCCGGACAGTTCCAGGTAACGGATCGTTTCAGCATCAATCGGGAAGATCGCGCAGGTGGAGCCGAATTCCGGTGACATGTTGCCGAGCGTGGCGCGGTCAGCCAATGGCAGGCCGGTCAACCCGTCACCGAAGAATTCCACGAATTTACCGACCACACCTTTCTTGCGCAGCATGTCGGTGACGGTCAGCACGAGATCGGTGGCAGTTGCGCCTTCCGGCAACTGGCCGGTTAGCTTGAAACCGATAACCTGCGGGATCAGCATGCTCACCGCCTGGCCCAGCATAGCCGCCTCGGCTTCAATACCGCCGACGCCCCAGCCGAGTACACCGAGGCCGTTGATCATCGTGGTGTGGGAATCGGTGCCGACCAGCGTATCGGGGTAGGCCAGGGTTTTGCCATTGTCATCACGGCTGAAAACAACACGGGCCAGGTATTCAAGGTTCACCTGGTGCACGATACCGGTATTGGGCGGCACGACCTTGAAGTTATCAAATGCCTGCTGGCCCCAGCGTAAAAAAGTATAACGTTCCCGGTTGCGCTCAAATTCGATTTCGTTGTTTTTCTTTAACGAGTCTGCACTGCCGTAGGTATCCACCTGGACAGAATGATCGATCACCATTTCAGCGGGGGAGAGAGGATTGATCTTTGCCGGGTCACCATCCAGCATCTTCATTGCCTCGCGCATGGCAGCGAGATCGACGATGGCGGGCACGCCGGTGAAGTCCTGCATCAACACGCGCGCCGGTGTGAAAGCAATTTCCTTTGAAGGTTCGGCGCCGGCATCCCAGTTGGCGAGGGCGGCGATGTCCTCTTTTTTAACATTGACACCGTCCTCGGTGCGCAGCAGGTTTTCCAGCAGGATTTTCAGTGAGAACGGCAGGCGGGAAATATCGAATTCCTTGCCCAGCGCCGGCAGTGAATAGATCTCGTACTCTTTACCGTTGACCTTTATGGCGGTACGTGTGTTGTAACTGTTGGTCATGTAGTGCTCCCCTACAATGCATGTGACAAATTCAAGGCGCGATATTATGCTTGATTTTCCCTGCAAGTCATAGGTTAGGAAGGATAAACTGGCAAAAAACAGCCGGTTAGCGCTGATAAAGCGTAATCAGGTGATCGCTGGCTGTCGACGCGTATGCTGGATAATGCCGCCGCCGAGACAGTTGTCTTGCTGGTAGAGTACGACGAACTGGCCAGGGGTGACCGCGCGTTGCGCATTGTCAAAAGTCACAACAAGACGGCTTGCACTGTTGATTGTCACCGTGCATTCCTGGTCGGCCTGGCGGTAACGCGTCTTGGCGGTGCATTGCAGGGGCAAAATTGGTGCGGATCCCGCCACCCAGTGCATATCCGAAGCTTCCAGTTGCCGGCTGAAAAGTAACGGATGGTCATGGCCCTGTGCGGCGATGAGAATGTTGTTCTCAATATCCTTGCCGACCACGTACCACGGATCCTCGCTCGCACCCCTCACGCCACCGATGCCCAGCCCCTGGCGCTGGCCCAGCGTGTAGTAATACACACCGTCGTGGCTGCCGATCGTTTTGCCGTCCGGTGTCTCGATTTCACCCCGCTCGCGCGGTATGAAGCGGGCCAGGAATACGCGGAACGGCCGTTCGCCGACGAAACAGATCCCGGTACTGTCCTTTTTATCGTGCGTGACAAAGCCGGCTTCTCTCGCTTTTTCGCGGACTTCGCTTTTGCCCAGTTCCCCGATGGGAAACAGTGATTGCCTGAGCTGTTCCTGCCCGAGACGGCAGAGAAAATAACTCTGGTCCTTGTTCTTGTCGCGGCCTTTCCACAGTTGCCAGCCTGCATCCTGTTGCTTGATGCGGGCGTAATGGCCGGTGGCAATTTTATCGGCGCCGAGCTGGCGGGCGTGCTGTAGAAAGGCGCTGAACTTGATTTCCTGGTTGCATAACACGGCCGGATTGGGTGTGCGCCCGGCCCGGTATTCTTCCAGGAAATGACTGAATACGCCGTCCCAGTATTCGGCCGTGAGATCCACCGTGTTCAGCGGGATGCCGAGCGTATCGCACACATGCGTGGCATCCTCGACATCGGCTTCCCACATGCAACTGCCGTCGGTGCCGCGCTCGTCCCAGTTTTTCATGAACAGGCCCTCGACCTCGTAACCCTGTTCCAGCAGGAGCAGTGCGGTGACGGATGAATCCACGCCACCGGAGAGACCGACGATGATTTTTTTAGTTGCCATTCCTGTTTCTTTTATACTCTCAGGTAACCCAATATTACGCGTCATTTTTCACTACTGGTTTCGCCCTGACGGCGAGTGACTTCTTTTCAAAAAGAAGTCACCAAGCGTCGCTCCTGTGCATCCTGACCCGCGACATTTGTACGTCCCTGTACGTCAAACTCCCTCCGAATGCCCTGGTCCCGAATGTATCATTCGGGTCTTCCCGTGTACGTTCGTTGCGCTAACGCGCCGCCCTTATTCGCATCCCTGCTCAGCGCGGGCTAAAAATAACGTCCTGTCATTTTTGCGCTAGCGCTCGAAAACCTGTTCCCGACGTTTTCTACCACCTACATCCCTGTAGGCGTCCTCAC
>DATIPP010000204.1:0-19524 GCA_035471825.1 Gammaproteobacteria bacterium | reverse complement strand
ATTTCCATCAACAAAATCGTTCCGCAACTGAAAATGCAGGAAACAGAGGACGGTCCCGGCGATTACACTATTGATGAAAAAACCAAGCAGGCCTACCTGACGGAAGAAGGCAACGAGCATGTCGAAGTGCTGCTGCGGGAGGCCAATATCATCAATGCGGACCAGGGTCTTTTTGACCCGGTCAACCTGGGAGTCGTTCATCACCTGAATACGGCACTGCGAGCCCATGCGCTGTACCACAAGGATGTGGACTATATTGTACGGGACAACCAGGTAGTCATCGTGGATGAGTTTACCGGCAGGACCATGCCTGGCAGGCGCTGGTCCGAGGGTCTACACCAGGCGATAGAGGCGAAAGAGGGTGTGCCTATCCAGAATGAGAACCAGACGCTGGCCAGCATAACCTACCAGAACTATTTCCGTCTCTATGAGAAACTTGCCGGCATGACCGGTACGGCAGATACGGAGGCCTTTGAATTCCAGCAGATTTACGGCCTTGAGGTTGTTGTTATCCCGACACACAAGCCGATGATCCGGGAAGACTACAGCGATGCCATTTTCCTCAGGGCGAAAGAGAAATTCGAGGCCATCATGGAGGATATCAAGGACTGCCGGGAGAGGCAGCAGCCCGTGCTGGTCGGCACGGCATCGATCGAGGTGTCTGAATACCTATCCGGGTTGCTGAAGAAGGAGGAAATTCCGCACCAGGTTCTGAATGCCAAGTTTCATGAGAAAGAGGCAGAGATTATCGCCCAGGCCGGACGCCCCGGCACCGTTACCATCGCCACCAACATGGCCGGCCGGGGTACGGATATCGTCCTCGGAGGTAACCTGGATGCGGAACTGGAGGCCCTGGAGGAAAACGACGAAGCCACGGTGGAAAAAGTGAGACGAGAGTGGCAGAAACGTCATGACCAGGTCATCGCCAGTGGCGGTTTGCACATTATTGGTACGGAGAGGCACGAGTCCCGTCGTATCGATAACCAGTTGCGCGGGCGTTCCGGCCGGCAGGGTGATCCTGGATCAAGCCGGTTTTACCTGTCACTGGAGGACGATCTGATGCGAATCTTTGCTTCGGAAAAAATCTCGTCGATCATGCAGAGACTCGGAATGGAAGAAGGGGAAGCCATTGAATCAAGACTGGTAACGCGGGCAATTGAAAATGCCCAGCGCAAGGTGGAGGCCCACAACTTCGATATCCGGAAACACCTGCTTGAATTTGACGACGTTGCCAACGATCAGAGGAAAGTCATCTACGAACAACGTCATGACCTGTTGCAGGAAGAAGAAGTCGTCGAAAATATTAACGCCATGCGCGAGGACGTCATCAACGATATTATTGATGCCTATGTACCACCGGGCAGCATGGACGAGATGTGGGACATCCCGGGGCTGACCGCTGCACTGGAACACGAACTTGGCCTGTCGCTGGATATAGCCAGCTGGCTTGAAAAAGACAAGACCCTGCATGAAGAGTCGCTGAGGGAGAAGATTCTTGCCGAAGTGAATCAATCAATCGAGGAAAAGGAAAAGATAATCGGGTCGGATGTAATGCGACGTCTGGAGAAACAGGTAATGCTGGATATTCTCGACAGGCACTGGAAGGATCATCTTGTGAATATGGACCATTTGCGTCAGGGCATAAATCTCAGGAGTTACGCTGCCAAGAACCCGAAACAGGAATATAAACGTGAAGCATTTGAAATGTTTGTACAGATGTTGAAAAACCTGAAGCATGACGTGGTCTGTTTCCTGTCCCGCGTGCAGGTACGCACCGAGGAGGATGTTGAGGCGGCCGAGCAACAGCATAAACGTTCATCCAACATGATGTTCAATCATCCCGCCGCCCCGAGCGCGTTGGGTAATGAAAATGCGCAAAAGCAAGCACAAACACAAGCAGAGGCACCACCGAAACCCTTTGTACGGGAGGGGCGCAAAATCGGGAGGAATGAACCTTGTCCCTGCGGCTCAGGCAAGAAATACAAGCATTGTCATGGGAAACTGGCTTGAAACCGTATCTGCTGAAAATTAACTGGACTTTCAGCTTATTGCGGCTCGCCCTGTGGCGCGGTAAGAAACACAAGCATTGTAACGGTAAACTTAATTAGGAATACTGCTTCCCGCATGGAATTGAATCATGCCTGTAGGTTTGCCTGACATCCCGGAACTCATGCCGGTAGAAGGGATTAGGTTGTCTGCCTTTCGGGCCGGCCTGTACAAAAAAAACAGGAAGGACCTGGCACTGATCGCCTGTGATCACGAAACGGCATTTGCAGCAGTGTTTACCCGAAATGCCTTTTGCGCGGCACCGGTCCGGGTGGCGCGTTTACATCTGAAAAGTGGTAATCCGGCATTGTGTATTATCAATGCCGGTAACGCCAATGCGGGTACTGGCCAACAGGGCTATCAAGATGCCCTCACGATCTGTCATGCCACGGCAGATATACAGGGATGTACACCCGAAGCAATACTGCCGTTTTCCACCGGTGTTATCGGCGAACCCCTGCCAGTAAATAAAATCTGTAATGTACTCCCTGATCTTTTCGATGCATTGTCTGAAAATGCCTGGCTCGACATGGCCAGGGCCATCATGACAACTGATACAGTACCAAAAGGTATTTCCAGGATAGTGAATATTGACGGTAAATCCGTCACGATCACGGGTGTCGTGAAAGGTGCAGGGATGATCAGGCCGGATATGGCCACCATGCTTGCGTTCATCGCCACGGATGCCACTGTTGATAAATCCCTGTTGCAATCACTGCTTGAAGAAGCGGTGGAAATGTCTTTCAACAGGGTCAGCGTTGATGGTGATACCTCCACCAATGATGCCTGTGTCCTGATGGCAACCGGTAAAAGCAGTGCCGCACCTGTAACCCGTGACAAAAAGAATGCCGTGGGATTATTCAGGCAGGCCCTGGAGGAAGTTTGCCTCTATCTCGCCCAGGCACTCGTTCGTGACGGCGAAGGAGTCACGAAATTCGTGACCCTGGACATCAGGGGCGGCAGGGACAGGGAAGAGTGTCTGTCTGTTGCGGAGGCGATCGCCCATTCACCACTGGTCAAGACGGCATTGTATGCCTCTGATCCCAACTGGGGTCGGATTCTTGCGGCCATTGGCCGTTCTCCCGTCAAGGAACTGGATGTCAGCCGGGTCGATATCTTTCTTCATAATGTCTGCATTGTCAGGAATGGCGAACGGGATGCCGAATATACCGAGGCACAGGGAAGGAAGGTGTTTGCCGGTGATGAAATCACTGTAAGCGTCCACCTCCACCGGGGTGATTACAGCTTGTCTTTCTGGACAAGTGATTTATCTTATGAATATGTCCGGATTAACGCGGAATACCGAAGTTAAGAGTTGTTACTGCATGATCGTGACAGACCAACCCTGTCCTCGATGATATGATCGGAGAAAGAATCCATGTAGCTGCAGGCATCGTTTATAACCCGGATGGCGAAATATTGATCGCAAAACGGGCACGGCGCGCCCATCAGGGCGGTCTGTGGGAATTTCCCGGAGGTAAAAAGAAAACCGGTGAATCTGTTACCGATGCCTTGCGGAGAGAACTCCGGGAAGAACTCGGGCTGATCGTCGATTCTGCACGGCCCTTTATCAGGATCAAACATGATTACCCGGACAAGTCAGTAATACTGGATGCCTGGTTGATAACTCAATGGCATGGACTGGTGCAGGGGAAAGAAGGCCAGGAAATATTCTGGGCGAGCAGGAACGAACTGACAACTCTTCCATTTCCGGATGCCAACAGGTCTATTATAAAGGCACTGGGGCTGCCATCATTATATCTCATCAGTCCCGGACCACTGGGAAGTGATGAAGCATATCTGCGGGAGCTTGAGCGTTGTCTCAAGGCCGGTGCATGCCTGTTGCAGTTGCGTTGCCGGCAAAAGCTTATCGAGCAGAAACCGGCACTGATCCGGCAGACCTTTGAATTATGCAATCAATACAGTGCCATCCTGTTACTCAATGCCAGTCCGGGAACTGCGCTGGAGCACGAGACGCATGGAGTGCATCTTTCCAGCGTGCGGCTGTTACAATTGAACAATCGCCCACTGGGAAAGGACTACTGGGTATCCGCCTCCTGCCACAATAAAAATGAAATTACCCATGCCTGCAGAATCGGCGTTGATTTTATCGTCCTGTCACCGGTAGAGCCAACACCGAGTCACCCCGAAGCAAAGCCCCTCGGCTGGGAAAAATTTTCGCGCCTGGCCGATAACGCCACGGTACCGGTATATGCGCTGGGGGGTATGAATTCATCACATTTGCAAAAGGCGTGGCGGCACGGCGCCCAGGGTATCGCTATGTTAAGTGGTGTCTGGGCGTCGGCTTCGCCGGCAGAGAGGGTGCGGGAGTGTGTCAGTGCCTGGTGAAAACACGGCTTTCCGGTTCGTATTCCTGATAGTCTTCACCGGGGATCCTGTTATTCCCCTCTATCCACTCGCCCAGGTCAATAAGCCGACAGCGTTCGCTGCAAAAAGGACGCCACTTGTTTGACCTGGTGTATTCAACGAGTTTATTGCATTGAGGACATCTGGTTTTCATGGCTCACAGTATACAACAGAGAAGTTCAAAATTAACATTCTGATCCGTTTGCACCGGCCGCGAAGAAGTAGAAGGCTGTTGCATAAAGCGGACTGTAAAACGGTGTTTACCGCCACTGATCTCGGGAAAGTAATCCGAATCGCCGGGCAGCCTTACGCGAATCAGCTGGCAGGTTAGACTGGATTCCATCGGTTTCTGGTAAAAACCTGATACCGCCGTTTCCCTGACGGGGTTGGCGCTGTTCCTGATCATATGCAATGCCAGTTTCAATGCATCGTACAGGATCAGCAGGTCATCGTGCCAGAGCCTGATATCCTGCAGCCGCTCTTCGGCAGGTTTGTGCAGCCAATAGTGGTAATTCGGCAAATCAAAATTACAGGAGCCTCCGGGAATCGTACTGCGCTGTTTTATCGAAGTGATAAATTCGTCCTGGCGTATAATCTGCCCGGGCTGGTAACTTGTTTCTCGCAGAGATTCCAGAATATTAACGATATTATCCAGAATACTTTCCAGTCGATCATGGTCAACATTGGGGTTGTCTTTCAAGGCTTGCAGTGTATTCGAATGTCTTTCCAGTTCCTTGATCAGGTCGGCCTTGATATCGGACCGCGAGAGCAGGTCTACGATACTTAGCAATGTGGAAATGGCCGTGCGGTTATCCCATTCATTCATACTGGAAATGTGGTGATTGACGATATAAAAAAGATGTTCGAGGCGCAGAAAGGTGCGCACTCTCTCATTCAATGGTTGCTCATATGTAATCGTGTTTTGCACTGTTAGACAGGTAGTTTCTATGTTCAGTTATTTTTCAGATTTTCGGCCAGTGTCGTGTATTTTTCGTGGATCTGCCGGATCTGACTCTCCAGCGAGTCCAGATCACCATTATTCCGGATAACATCGTCAGCCATTTTCAATCGTTCTTTACGACTGATCTGTGAATCAATAATCGATTGTATCGCCATTGGATCCGAATTGTCCCGCATGGCGGCCCTCTCCCGCTGGATGTTTTCTGCTACGTCTATTACCAGTACCCTGTCAAATTGCTCGGCGTTCCCGGTTTCAAGTAACAACGGTATGCTGACGATGCAATAATCCGTATCAACTTTCCCTATCAGCCTTTCAATCTCGGCATAAACCAGTGGATGCAGGATCGACTCCAGTTTTCTCCTGGCATCCGCATCATTAAAGATAATCTTGCGCATGCGTTCCCGGTCCAGCCCGCCATCCTCTTTTATCAGTTCCCTGCCAAAGTTTCCGGCGATTGAATCGAGGGCCGGTTTGCCGGGGCTGGTCAGGTCACAGGCAATCCGGTCAGCGTCAATAACTGGTACTCCCATTCCGGAGAACAGCCTGCAGGCTGTTGTCTTGCCACTGCCGATACCGCCGGTCAAACCGATTTGTAATGGCCCACTCATACACCCGTGGCCCATCCCAGATAGAGCCCAATCAACCTGTCTCCTGCAATCAGGGCTATCCAGCCTGCCATGGCGAGGTAGGGACCAAAGGGTATGGGTTTTGCACGCTCATGTCTGGCAAACAGGATCAATCCTATCCCGGACATTGCACCGACCAGTGACGAGAGCAGTATAATCAGCGGCAACATTTCCCACCCCAGCCATGCACCAAGCATGGCCAGTAACTTGAAATCACCGTAACCCATCCCTTCCTTGCCCGTCAAAAGCTTGTAGGACATGAATATCAGCCAGAGAACGCCGTAACCCAGGATTGCTCCCGACAGGCTTGAATGGATGTTGGTAAAGAGGCCGAACATATTGCAAATCAATCCCAGCCAGAGCATGGGCAGCGTGATGTCGTCCGGCAGTAATTGCTGATCGATATCGATAACGCTCAGGCAGATGAGTGACCAGGTCAACACAGCCGCGAAAAGTGTTTGCAGGGTAAACCCGAAATGCCAGGCAACAGCCGCTGTCAACACACAGGTCAGGACCTCGATCAATGGATACCGCAAAGAGATACGTGTTTTGCAATACCTGCATTTCCCACCCAGTAACAGGTAACTGAGGACCGGTATATTATCGATCGCCGCAATCAGGTGCTGACATTGTGGACAACGGGAGCGAGGTTTAACAAGATTAAAGGGATCCTGCGTCCTTTCCGGATCGTCGAGCTCCAGCAGGCTCCGGCACTGGCTGCGCCACTCGCGTTGCATCATAAGGGGCAGGCGGTAGATTACAACATTCAGGAAACTGCCCGTGATGAGACCTATCAGCCCCATCAATACGACAAACAGCAAGAGGGTGTCTTGTAGAAGGGAGATTATCGACACGGTTACAGAAATCCGGTTAATGCGAAACCTTGTTCAACGCCCGCAATGTAATGCAGGCGTGCATCCATCTGAATATGGGCAGGACCGAATCCTGTTATACCACCGCACCCATCTTGAAGATTGGCAGGTACATGCCTATCACGAGGCCGCCGATGACGACGCCCAGGAATGCCATGATCATCGGTTCCAGAAGACTGGTCAGTGCCTCGACAGCATCGTCGACTTCCTGTTCATACCAGTCGGCCACCTTGCCCAGCATGGTGTCAATGGCACCAGACTCTTCACCAATTGCGACCATTTGGACAACCATATTGGGGAAAAGGCCGGTATCGCGCATGGCGGCCTGCAATTGCGTGCCGGTTGAAATCTCGTCTCGTATCTTGAGACTGGCATTATAAAAGACGATATTACCTGTTGCGCCGGCAACAGAGTTCATGGCCTCGACCAGCGGCGTGCCGGCTGCGAACATGGTTTCCAGTGTTCTTGCAAACCGGGCAATGGCGGCTTTTTCCAGGATCATGCCAATGACCGGTATTTTCAATGACATGCGATCAAGAAACTGACCAAAGGCCACCGAACGTTTACGCGCCTCGAAGAATCCGATTACTGCTAGAACAATTCCCCCGAAGAGCAGGTACCAGTTGGCCTGGAACCATTTCGACATGTTGATGATCATCAATGTCAATGCTGGCAGATCAGCGCCGAAGCTGGAAAAAAGTTCCTGGAATTGCGGGATAACGAATATCATCAGGATGGTGACAATGATGAATGCCACGACGATAACCGCTGCAGGATAAAACAGTGCTGACTTGATTTTTGATTTCAGGGCTTCGGTCTTTTCCATGTAAGCCGCGATCTTGTGCAGGATGGCTTCCAGGATACCGGCGTGTTCACCGGCCTCGACCAGGTTGCAATAGAGATCATTAAAATATCGCGGTCTTTTACGCAGGGCATCAGTCAGTGCCCCGCCGGCCTCAACATCTGCCTTGACACCGAGAATAAGTTCCTGCATGCCGGCATTTTCATGGCCCCGGCCGACAATCTCGAAGGCCTGCACCAATGGTACGCCGGATGACATCATGGTGGCGAGTTGCCGACTGAATACAGTGATATCTTTTGGGGTGATTTTCTTTGAACCAACACTGCCAAACAAGGGTTTGGGTTTCTTCCGGACTTTTTGCGGGTTAATTCCCTGACGTCTGAGCATGGCTTTTATAAGCGCATCACTCTGGCCACTCATTTCACCCTTGACTCGTTTCCCCTGTTTGTCAGTCCCTTCCCAGACAAACATATCTGATTTTGCAGCTTCGGCCATATTCCTTACTCTACAGTTACGCGGTTGACTTCAGCAAGACTGGTGACGCCGTCCTTGACCTTTTTCAAACCGGATTTACGAATGTCCCAGATCCCTTCCGATGCGGCCTGGTCTGCCAACTGTACGGCGTTGGCGCCCTCAATGATGAGTCGCTTCATGGCATCAGAGATAGGCATGACCTGGTAGATACCGGCGCGCCCCTTGTAACCGCTGGGACAATCATTATTACCCTCCACCGGTCCGTACACCGTGATGCCTTCCTTGATCCATTCTTCTTCAAATCCCTCGTCCCGCAGGGCGTCTTCCGGCATCTCGATGACTTCGCGATAATCCGGGTGCAACCTGCGGCATAACCGTTGGCCTGTAATCAGGTTGATACTGGTGGCAACGGCAAAGGCCTGGATACCCATGTCCTGCAGGCGCGTCAGGGTTTGTGGACCGTCGTTGGTGTGCAGTGTGGACATGACCATGTGGCCGGTCTGGGCTGCCTTGACCGCAATGGAGCCGGTATCCAGATCCCGGATCTCACCGACCAGGATGATATCCGGGTCCTGGCGCAGGAAGGCTTTCAGTGCCTTGGGAAAGGTCATGCCGGTTTTCTCGTCAACCTGGACCTGGTTGACGCCTGGCAGGTTAATTTCAACCGGGTCTTCCGCCGTGGAGATATTCACATCGCTCTGGTTGAGGATATTGATACCGGTATAAAGTGAGACCGTTTTACCGCTACCCGTCGGCCCGGTAACGAGAAACATGCCGTATGGTTTTTTCAGGTTGGTCAGGAACAGGTCTTTCTGGAAATCCTCGTAACCGAGTTGATCAATCTGCAGCTTGGCCGCGTCGGAATCGAGGATACGCATGACCGCTTTTTCACCGAACAATGTCGGACAGGTACTGACACGGAAATCTATCGATTTGTTCTTGGACAGTTTCAGCTTGATGCGTCCGTCCTGCGGCACACGCCGTTCCGAGACGTCCAGTCTGGACATGACCTTGATACGTGCCGAGATCTTTTGTGACAGGGCCAGGGGCGGCTTGGCCACTTCTTCCAGCACGCCGTCGATACGGAATCGTACCCGGTAGATTTTTTCATAGGGTTCAAAATGCAGATCCGAGGCCCCTTTCTTGATGGCATCCAGCAGGACCTTGTTGACGAAACGAACGACAGGAGCATCGTCAACTTCGGATTCGTCCGTATCGCTACCCTCGTCTTCATCGGCCACGTCAAGATTGTCCAGGTCCTCGAATTCGTCGTCCTCCATGTCGTCGAGTCCGGTATCCGCTTCGGCAAGAGCATGGTCAATCGCTTTTGCAAGCTTGTCTTCCTCGACTACAATCGGATCCGTTGTCATGCCGACGGCAAACTTGATCTCGTCCAGCGCCTGCAGATTGGTCGGATCGGAAAGTGCGATATATAAACGCTTGCCGCGCTTGAATATCGGCAGGGCATGATGCTTGGTAATCAGGTCTTCCTTGATAAGCTTGGTGATTTCCGGATCGATGGTGATAGCATCGATATCGATGGCCGGCACGCCGAATTCCTGCGCCGCCGCGACTGCAATCCTGTTGCTGGGCGCGAGGTTATTGCTGACCAGATAGGAAACGAAGGAGACTTTTTCTTTCAGCGCGTCCTGAAAGGCCTGTTGGGCGGTCTCTTCATCGAGAAGATTGTCCAGTACCAGTTTTCTGGCGAGACCGCTCAGCTGAACTTTATTCGTTGAAACCGCCATTCTCGTTATTTTTGACCTTTATCAAGGTTTGTCGCCTAAATAGTAGATTATATGGAGGAAATAGCCAACAACTTTGCCACGAAAAGGGTCGATTTGCCAGCAATTTACCCATCATACAGCCAATCCCGGCGGGTGCACAGAAAACAGGCAGTGGTCTGAATTTTGCACCGCAATATTACCTCCGGCGACAAAAAAAGCCCGGTATCTAACCGGGCTTTTGCAGTAACATACCCCGTCTTTCAGGACAGGTATTGCCGATCTGTCAGGATGATACGGCCACGTTGGGCGTTTCCTTGTAAAAGGTCAGACCGTCTCCGGCAAGGTCGACCTTGATTAGATCACCGGGCTCGAATGTTCCCGACAGGATCTCGCGGGCGAGCGGTGTTTCCAGGTGGGTCTGGATTGCCCGTTTCAGCGGCCGTGCGCCGTAGACCGGATCAAAGCCGGTATTGCCCAGCCAGTCGATGGCCTTGTCGGTAACCTCGATACGTATTTCCTGGCTGGCGAGCCGGTCGATTACATGTTCGATCTGGATCGATGCAATCTCACGGACCTGTTCTTTCCGGAGTGCGTGAAAGACCACCAGTTCATCGATCCTGTTTATGAATTCAGGCCGGAAATGTTGTGCCACGATCTCCAGTACGACTTCCTTCATACGGTCATATTCGCTGTCCGATGACATTTCCTGGATGCGGTCCGAACCGAGGTTCGATGTCATTACGATAACCGTGTTGCGGAAATCGACTGTACGTCCGTGACCGTCAGTCAGGCGGCCGTCATCCAGTACCTGCAGCAGGATATTAAATACATCCGGGTGTGCTTTTTCCACTTCGTCCAGCAAAATGAGACTGTAGGGTTTACGGCGCACGATCTCGGTCAAGTAACCGCCCTGTTCAAAACCAACATAACCGGGTGGCGCGCCAATAAGGCGGGCGACGGCATGTTTTTCCATGTATTCCGACATGTCGATCCGGGTCAGCGCCTCTTCGGTGTCAAACAGGAATGCGGCGAGTGCCTTGCATAATTCCGTTTTACCGACACCGGTCGGACCGAGAAACAGGAATGAACCGTTCGGACGGTTCGGATCGGAAAGCCCGGCGCGCGATCGCCTGAGTGCATCCGAGACGGCCTTGATGGCTTCGTCCTGTCCCACGACACGCTTGTGCAGAAGTTCTTCCATATGCAGCAGCTTGTCGCGCTCACCCTGCAGCATCTTGGCGACCGGGATGCCGGTCCATTTCGAAACGACTTCTGCGATTTCGTTTTCGGTTACCTTGTTACGCAGGAGCTTGAGGTCTTTCTTCTCGGGTTCCTCGGATTCCGCCAGTTCCTTTTCCAGTTGTGGAATGATGCCGTATTGCAATTCGGACATGCGATTGAGATCGCCCGCACGGCGGGCGGTTTCATATTCGAGTTTTGCCCGTTCCAGTTTTTCCTTGAGGTGGTGGGCGCCCTGCAGTGTCGCTTTTTCCGCGACCCATACTTCGTCCAGATCGGAATATTCACGTTCGACCTTGCTGATTTCTTTCTCCAGGTCTTCCAGGCGTTTCTTCGATGCCGGATCATCTTCTTTTTTCAACGCCTCGCGTTCGATTTTCATCTGGATCAGGCGTCGCTCCAGCCGGTCCATGGCTTCGGGTTTTGAATTGATCTCAATACTGATACGGCTGGCCGATTCATCGATCAGGTCAATGGCCTTGTCTGGTAACTGGCGATCGGTGATGTAGCGTTGCGACAATGTTGCGGCCGCTACGATTGCCGGGTCGGTGATCTGGACATTGTGGTGTACCTCGTAACGTTCCTTGAGTCCGCGCAGAATGGCAATGGTGTCCTCGATACTGGGTTCATCCACCAGGACTTTCTGGAAACGGCGTTCCAGCGCGGCATCTTTCTCGATATTTTCACGATATTCATTCAGGGTCGTTGCGCCGATACAGTGCAGTTCACCGCGCGCCAGGGCCGGTTTCAACATATTGCCGGCATCCATCGCGCCCTCGGCCTTGCCGGCACCGACCATGGTGTGAACTTCGTCAATAAAGAGAATGATCTGGCCTTCCTGTTTTGCCAGGTCGGTTAACACCGCCTTGAGGCGTTCCTCGAATTCCCCGCGAAACTTTGCCCCGGCAATCAGGGCGCCAAGATCGAGTGCCAGCAGGCGCTTGTTCCTAAGTGCGTCCGGTACTTCGCCATTGATAATCCGTTGTGCCAATCCTTCGACAATCGCTGTTTTGCCGACACCCGGTTCGCCGATCAGGACGGGATTGTTCTTGGTACGTCGTTGCAAAACCTGGATGGTACGGCGGATTTCATCGTCACGTCCGATAACCGGATCCAGTTTTCCCGCTTCGGCACGCGCGGTGAGATCAATTGTGTATTTCTCCAGCGCCTGGCGGTTTTCCTCTGCATTCGGGTCATCAACGGAATGGCCGTCCCGGATCTTCTCGATGGCATTTTCTATATTGTTCTTGTTGGCACCCGCCGCTTTCATGATCCGGCCTAGATCACCCTTGTCTTCCAGGGCAGCAAGGGCATACAGTTCACTGGAGATAAACTGGTCCTTGCGGGTCTGGGCGTACTTGTCGGTCAGGTTCAGCAGTTTCTCGAGGTCTTTCGAGATATGTACCTCGCCACCGGCCCCTTCAACCTGGGGCAGCCGATCGAGTGCCTCACCCAGTTGTGAACGTAACTGGTTGATATTGATGCCGGCATTCGCCAGCAGGTGACGCAGGCTGCCGCCCTCCTGGTCAAGCAGGGCCGCCATGACGTGCACAGGTTCTATATATTGATGATCCCGGCCGACGGCAAGGCTTTGCGCATCCGCCAGGGCCATCTGGAATTTTGATGTCAGTTTGTCAAGCCGCATGTTGTTTCCGCTTTAAATTTAAGGATATGTTGACTAAATAAGGTCAAATTGACAGGAATCAAGTCATTTGACAGGAAAATTAATACAGTGAGTAATTTCCGGCGGGAGCTATTCGGGATCCGGAAGATCAATAGACACCGATATCATAGTAGGACCGGGATATCTTCTGTACGGCGATGACATAGGCCGCCGTACGAAAATCGTTAACATTTTTGTTGCCTTTCAATGTCTCCCCGAGTTCCTGGTAAGCGAGTCGCATGGTGTCATCCAGCCCCGAGCGTACCAGGTCCAGTTCACTTGCTCCTCGCAGCAGTTCATTGCGCACCGTTTCCGGTGTCTCCTTGCCGGTCAGTGTCTCAAGTGCGGATACTACGTGGTGACCGCGCATTTCCTCCAGGCGTCTGTCCATACGGCCAAACCGGATATGGGCCAGATTACGCACCCATTCAAAATAGGACACGGTAACACCGCCGGCATTGACATAGGCATCCGGCAGGATAGTGATGCCTTTCTTGCGCAGGATTTCATCGGCCTCGAATGTGACAGGGCCATTGGCAGCTTCGACAATCAACCGGGTTTTTATGTTGTCGGCGTTGGTACCGGTAATCTGTCCTTCCATCGCCGCCGGTATCAGGATGTCGCATTCCAGTTCCAGTGCCTTGTGTCCTTTTTCCATGAAGCGCGCATCTGGATAACCCTTGATGGTGCCGTTTTCAATTATATAGTTGTGTACGCGGTCTATCGGCAGGCCGTTTTCGTTAACAATCGCGCCGTCACGTTCGATAATGGCGATGATCCTGGCACAGTCTTCATCGTGTAACAGCTTGGCGGCGTGATACCCGACATTGCCCAGGCCCTGCAATACGATCCGTTTGCCGCCAAGTCCACCGTCGAGTCCTGTTTCCTGGACATCTTCATGGTGACGAAAGAATTCACGTATGGCATATACCACTCCTCGCCCGGTGGCTTCCGTGCGACCGCGGATACCGCCGTGGTGGACCGGTTTACCGGTAACGCAGGCGGCATAGTTGATATCTTCCGGGTGCAGGTGTTTATAGGTATCGGCTATCCATGCCATTTCCCGTTCGCCCGTCCCCATGTCCGGTGCCGGGACATTCGTGGCCGGGCTGAGAAAACCCTTGCGTACCAGTTCCCTGGCGAAGCGGCGAGTGATCAACTCCATTTCATCCCGGCTGTAATCATTCGGGTTGATCAGCAGACCGCCCTTGGAACCGCCGAAAGGTACATCCACGATCGCGCACTTGTAGGTCATCAATGCCGCGAGTGCCTCGACTTCGTCCTGGTCAACAATCGGTGCAAAACGGATTCCACCCTTGGCCGGCAGGCGATGGGTGCTATGGGTGGCACGCCAGCCGGTGAAGACTTCCACCTTGCCGCGTATATCGACGGGAAACTTGACCTGGAGGATGGAATTGCAGGACTGGATGGCTGTCGCAACGCCCTTGTCCAGGTCGAGTACCCGGAAGGCGCGCTGGACCATCTCATTGACACTGCCACTGAAAGAGAGCGCGGTGTTATTTTTTTTACGCGTCATTATGAATACCCCCGTGCCGGTTTAAACCGGGGCAATCGTGCTTGTTATTCTCTCACTAAGCTTAGCTCATGTCGCGTGGCGATCTATCCAGATAAGACTGGCAGTGCGGCCGGTTTTGCCGTCCCGGCGATAGGAATAAAACCGGTGCGGATCGTTGTAGGTACAATAACCGGATTCGCTTATGTCGGTCACCCCGGCGTCGGTCAACTGCATACGGACCATCAGGCCCAGGTCGGCATGCCAGTGGCTTGTTCTTGACGGTATGAAGGCATTAGCAGCATCCGGAACGACTTTCAAACAGGCACTTCGAACATCCGCGCCGATTTCGTAATGTTCGGCACTGATATACGGCCCAATCCAGGCCAGCAGGTTCGCCGGATCAACATTGATGCTATTGAAGGCATTGCCAACGATGTTACTGCTCAGGCCGCGCCAGCCGACGTGGACGGCCGCTACAAGTTGTCCTTTCCGATCACAAAGTAACAAGGGGAGACAATCCGCCGTCAAAACCGCGCATACCACACCTTCCCGGTTGGTCCAGGTTCCGTCGGCATGCGGGAATTCGGTCAGCTGCCGGGAATGAATTACCCGATTGCCGTGGACCTGTTTCGGCCAGCACGGTTCCGTCGGCAGGTTCAGCAGGGACACAAGTCGTCGACGGTTGGCAACAACGGTTTCCTCACTGTCGCCAACATGGCCTGCAAGGTTGAATGTATTGAAAGGTGGTTTGCTCGTTCCGCCGATGCGTGTTGTTGTCCCGGCACGGATTCGTGGCGGTGCGTTCCAGTTTGCCTCGATCCATGTATCACCGGCCGGCATCGTCGTCTTTCTCCAGTATCTGCAGAAGATGTTGCATGTCTTCCGGCAGGGGTGCCTGGCATTGTAGTTGCTCACCGGTTACGGGGTGTAATAATGATATGTCGCTTGCATGCAATGCCTGGCGCGGAAAGTTTTTCAGGGTGGAGATTAATTCCTTGCCGGCGTTTTTGGGCAGGCGTAACCGTCCCCCGTATACCGGGTCACCGACAATCGGATAGCGTATATATGCCATATGAACACGGATCTGATGTGTTCTACCGGTCTCCAGGTGTATCCGGATGTGCGTGTGTGCCGCAAAGCGCTTGATGACCCGGTAATGTGTAATGGCCGGTTTGCCATGATCGACGACCGCCATGCGTGTGCGTTTTAGCGGATGCCGCCCAACCGGTGCATCGATTGTCCCTCCGGCAGTCATGACACCCGTTACGATTGCCTGGTATTGCCGTTCGATTTCCCGTGCCTGCATCATTTCCACCAGGCGTGTGTGGCATTCCGGTGTCCGGGCGACAACCATGAGACCGGAAGTGTTCTTGTCCAGCCGGTGAATAATGCCGGCCCGGGGAACCCGGTCAAGGGCATTATCGTAATGCAACAGGGCATTCAGCAGGGTCCGGGCCGGGTTGCCGGCCCCCGGGTGTACCACCAGGCCCGGCGGCTTGTTGACCATCAGCAGGGATGGATCTTCATGTATCACGTCCAGCGGTATGTCCTCGGGCAGGGCGTCCTCCTGCACGGTAAAGACAGCCTTGATCTCGATATGTTCGCCACCCCTGACGCGTTTCCGCTGGTCCATGGTGCAATTGTCGACCCGGACATCACCGGAGCGAATCCACTCCTGCAGCCGGGAGCGGGAATGCTCCGAAAACAGTCTCGCCAGCGCCTGGTCGAGGCGTTTGCCGGCCAGTTCTTTCGGGACAACGGCGGTCAGATGAATGTTTTTTTCCACTGGATTATGCAAGAGGTTGTTATTCGCAGTATGATCGAAGCATACTCCAAATAAGCCAAATGCATTAACCCCGGTAGACTGGTGTTAACCCATGCCAAGATTGATTATTACTCTTTCCATGTTGTTATTGCTTGGCGGCTGCTCCTATTTTGGCGACAAGGAGGATGCAACCGCATCCTGGTCCGCGGAAAGACTTTATTCCGAGGCGAAAGGCCAGCTGGACGCCGGTAATTACACCACCGCCGTTGAATATTATGAAAAACTGGAGAGCCGGTTCCCGTTCGGTGTATACGGCCAGCAGGCACTGCTCGATCTGGCCTATGCCTATTACAAGACCGATGAAACGGATCTTGCAATCTCGTCCGCCGAGCGCTTCATCAAGCTTTATCCGCAAAACGACCACGTCGATTATGCCTACTATCTGAAAGGTCTGGCCAATTTCAATCGCGGCAAGGGATTTATCGAGCGTTTCCTGCCGGTGGACTCTTCACAGCGTGATCCCTCCTCGGCGCTGGTAGCATTCAATGATTTTTCAGAATTGCTCAGGCTTTTTCCGGACAGCCTGTATGCCGAAGATACGGAAAAGCGCATGATTTACCTGCGTAATCTGCTCGCTGATCACGAGATGGAAGTCGCGAGGTACTACATGCGCCGCGGTGCCTTTCTTGCCGCTGCCAACCGCGCCCGCTACGTTGTAGAGAAATATCCGCGCACACCTTCCATACCGGACGCATTGGCGTTGATGGCGAAAGCCTACAAGGTCATGGAAATGGAAAAACTGTCGGCCGATGCATTGCGTGTCCTGGAAAGAAATTACCCCGATCATCCCGGCCTGTTTGAAGTCCGGGAGATAGTCGTGCAGTAGCGGCAGGCTATTCCGGCTTACTGTTCGCAATAACCCGAGGTTATGGGATAGCGACGATCACGTCCGAATGCCCGTTTGGTGATCCGGATACCGGGTGCTGACTGGCGGCGTTTGTATTCATTCCTGTCCACCAGTCTGACAATCTTTTGTACCGTCTCGCTGTCGAAACCGTCCCTGATGATATCGGCCGGACTCTGGTCCAGTTCGATATAACGCAAAAGAATCTTGTCCAGGGTCTCGTAGTCCGGCAGGGAATCCTGGTCCAGTTGGTCTTCCCGCAGTTCCGCGCTGGGCAGACGTTCTAAAATCCGCACCGGGATGTCCGGTGTTTTTTCATTGCGTAAGCGGGACAGTGCATACACTTGCATTTTCGAGACGTCTTTCAGAGGAGCAAGAGCGCCGGCCATGTCGCCGTACAGAGTGGCATAACCGACGGCCATTTCACTCTTGTTGCCGGTACTGAACACCAGTTTTCCGGTCTTGTTCGAGACTGCCATCAATAAAATCCCGCGGCATCTGGCCTGGATGTTTTCCTCGGTGATATCAGCGGCCAAGTCGGCGAATAGCGGTTGCAGGATATCGTTAAAGGCAGAAAAGGGTTTTTCAATGGAAATGATATGCGCCTTGATGCCGAGGTTGGTTGCCAGTTGTTCCGCATCTTCAACGCTCATCGCGGCTGTATAACGGGAGGGCATGATCAACGCCTCCACATTCTCCCTGCCCAGTGCATCAACCGCAAGACACAGTGTCAACGCCGAATCGATACCGCCGGAAAGACCCACCAGAGCGCCCTTGAAGCCGTTTTTACGGACGTAATCCCTGGTGCCCAGAACCAGGGCGCGGTAAATACTTTCCTCGTCGGAGAGTGTTTTGATGGATCGCTGTTCCGGTAAATGAAATAAGCCTCCATCCTGGAGGGAAAATTCGACCGGAATCAGACTCTCGCTAAACGGCGTGGCACACTGCTGTATGTTACCCCGGGAATCGATCAATACTGAGTCACCGTCAAACACCAGGTCATCCTGACCACCGACAAGGTTCAGGTAGACAACATTAAGTCCCGTCTCCTCTACCCGCTGTTGCAGTATGTTTCGTCGCCTTGCTGTCTTCCCGGTGTAGTATGGTGAGGCATTGATATTCAGTAACAACCTGGCACCTTTCGCTGCCACGTTGCGCGCGGGGCCCGGCTCCCAGATATCTTCGCAAATGGTGATTGCAACCGGCACACCCTTGACATCAAACAACACGTCGGTGTGACCTTCGGTGAAATATCGCTTCTCATCGAAGACACCGTAATTGGGTAATATCTGCTTGTAATAGGTTTCCTGGATTTTACTGTCGCGCAATATACTGCAGGCATTATAGATAGCGTGATTTTTCTTCTCCGGATGGGATATCAACACAACTATTCCATGTGCGGATTTGGTTATTTCTTCAAGCGCTTCGCTGACCTGTTGATGCAATGCCGAACGCAGCAACAGGTCTTCCGGTGGATAACTGGTAATGGCGAGTTCGGGAAACAGGATTATATCGGAGTGAAAATCGTTCCTCGCCGTTTCAATACCCTGAATTATTTTTTCGGTATTCCCGGCAATATCACCGACACGGAGATTGAGCTGGGCAAGTATTATCCGGAGGATATCAGGCATGAGCAAATTATAATGATAATGACCGGTGAATACATGATCAGCAGAATATGGAAAGAGTTTATTGCCTGTAATAATTGCATCATTGAATTACCAGGGTTTTTCCATGACTCTCCCTCAATGCCTGACTGTAGACGAGAAGAAAACTCAATGGTATATGCTCTTCTTCAAAGATATGCTGTGAGTTGCCCATCCAGAGCAGCCGTGCTTCGTCATACTCTTCCATCCTGACCAGGGCGGTTAACAGTGACAGGAAGAGAAACCTTTTTTTGGAGAGATCGTATGATTGAACATTCTCCAGCAGCTTTACTGTCAGATCGGCAGTTGCTTGCATATTTCGTGCACCGAGTGCACGAAATAACGCCAGCCACTGGTATTGCCGATCAGTCAGAGTGTTATTGCAATTCGGCGTGACACTGTCCCACAAAATTTCTAGTTCTTCCACCGTGAGGTAAGGCAGGGTTTTTCTTGCAATGGAATAGGCACTTTCAATCCATAATTTCTCAGAACTATTTGTCTCGCAGTCTTCCGCCAGTTCGAGTAATAATTGCAGATTGATATCCGTTTGATTGTTTTGATCACTGTCATGAGCTCCGGTGGCCCGGGACAGGATCCCCCTTGCCTTGACGGTCATTTCTGTTGCGCTGAAGAGATGCCCCTTGCTCACCCGTGTCGTACCACTGATATCATAGTCCGGAGCCAGTATCCGGATAACCGGCACAGGTTCAAGGCCGAGACGTGACAGCTCAAGGGCATCTTCCTGCATGAAACGTGCTTTTGATGCATTAAGATCGAGGACCGGGAAGTAATCTGAATTGACCCCGGGATTTACAAAATCCAGCAGGGGACCGATCATTTTTTTATCTGCAATAAAACGTGCCTTGATATCCTGCACATTGTTTATATCGATCAACTGCAATTCCTGTTTCATTTC
>DATIPP010000203.1:0-1992 GCA_035471825.1 Gammaproteobacteria bacterium | reverse complement strand
TTCCAAATTCTCCCCTGACACAAATAAATGCAGTTGCATTATTAACTATCGAATTGATTTTCAACCGATTACGGATAATAGCTTTATCACCAAGCAGCAAACGGATTTTCCTGTCGTCATATTCAGCAATCCTGTTGAAATCAAAACCATCAAAGGCCTCCCGGTAGGCCGCACGTTTTTTCAGAATGGTCAGCCAGCTGAGTCCTGCCTGGGCGCCTTCCAGCGAGAGAAATTCAAATAATTTACGATCAGAATGGACGGGAACTCCCCATTCCCGATCATGATAGTTGATATATATCCTGTCGGAAGTGCACCATTCACAACGATGGATCCTGTTACTCACCATCTGATAAATTTATTTCCCGGCAAGATATTTTTCCATGAAATATTGTGTGAACGATAACCCACGATATTTCTTTTCCTGTTTCCTGACAATTGTAAACCCCTTGCTGAGAAAAAAGGGTTTTGCGGTGATACTGGAATCGACAAACAGGCGATCAAGATCCACATGCAAGGCCTCTTGTTCTAACCTGTCGAGAAGCAGACTGCCAACTCCCATTCGTTGCCAGGCATGATGAACGTAGAAACAATCGATATGTCCGGGAAACTGGAATTCTGCAAAACCGATTATATCTCCTTCATTTTCGACGACATAAACCGTGTAATTATCAAAACGACGGATCCATTCCGTATCCGGATAGACTTTCGGGGCCCAGACCTGTATCTGTTCCTGCGTGTACTCCCGGCTGTTAATATTGCGAACGGTATTGTAATAGAGTTCCGATATACAGGGTATATCAGTTTCTTTATATTCCCTGACCAACATGCAAAAAAATTATCCGGATTTTCGAAACGTCGGAAGTAATGGATAATCAGTGTGACACAATATAGTGAAACACAAGTAATGGTTTAAACTCCATCCTTCAATCATTGGTTTGCCACATGTCCTCCCGGCCCGGAACTATTCTTCAAGCAGCGTATGGTCGGTTTTCATGGTACATAAAGTCAGAGTGAGTCTGTGTTTCACACGAATTCCGTCATGGTGCAGCGCACAAAAATATGCTATACTGGCGCAAAATTCGGACATTTCAACCTGAGGTCAGAACTATGGAAATCAAAGACAGGGTCGCCGTCATTACCGGCGCTGCCAGCGGTATCGGTAATGCAGTATGTCTGGAACTTGCCAACCGTGGTGCCAAGGCTATCGGTATGGTTGATATTGATAATGACGTCAACTCTGCAGCGGAACAAATCAACAAGGAAACCGGTAAAATCATTGCCTTTCCGTTCCAGGGTGATACGACTGATGCCGATTTCCGGCAGGAAGTATTCAAACAAATGTCCGAAAATCACGGCACAGTCCGTATCTGTGTGCCCGCCGCCGGCATAACGCGTGATGCTCTGGCCGTAAAAATCAACAAGGAAACCGGAAAAGCCGAAATCTATCCGCTGGAGAAATTCCGCCAGGTCGTTGAAGTGAACCTCATCGCACCGATTTACTGGGCCATGCAGATGGTGGCGCGTATCGCCGAGGAACGCGCCGAACAGGGCCTGAAGAAATGGCATCCGGATGAACGTATCCAGGGCACCGCTATCTTTATCGGTTCCATTTCGTCCCAGGGAAACAAGGGACAGATTTCCTATGCCAGTACCAAGGCCGGCCTTGAAGGGGCGGCTGCGACGTTAACAAAGGAAGCCATTTTTCATGGCGTTCGTTGCGGCGTCATTCATCCCGGCTTTACCGACACACCGATGGTTCGCGCTCTCGGTGAAGAGTTTATTGAAAAGAATATACTCAAGGATACCCAGCTTGGCCGTCTGATCCGTCCTACCGAGATTGCAGATGCCATCTGTTTCATGATTTCAAATTCAGCGGTCAGTGGTGAACTCTGGGCTGATGCCGGCTGGCATCCGACGCCGGCCTGATTGATCAAATCCCCGGACAGGTGTTTCCGGGAGTTCATTTCTGTGCAGTATGACGGGCCTCCGCCT
>DATIPP010000202.1:0-3450 GCA_035471825.1 Gammaproteobacteria bacterium | reverse complement strand
GGGGGTACCATGGTTTCCATCACTTCGTGATCTTCCAGATCACCACACTGTAGAAACGGTGCCGGATCTGTGCCCGCTCCCCCCATGGCGTCGTAATCCAGGCCGCCGGGGTCCTGGGCATGCGGCGACATGCCGGTCTGGATGGCGCTCAGCATGGCCGCTGACTGCATGCGCACAATTGCCGTCGAATGGATCGGGAAGCGGCCGTTTTCAAGACAACCCAGTTCGAATGAACCGCCGCCGGTGAAAGAGCCGGTGCAGCCGGGACAGGTCTCGCTTTCCGCGTTGGTCAGTAATATCCCGATCACGCGGTTAACGAAGGGGACATACATGGGATAACAGTAACTGGCGCGGATTTTCAGCAGGTTGGCATCCTGTATAGTCATTCCCGATGTGGCAACTGCATTGCGGTACATGAGGTTGTCGTTGGGGATAACGGCATCATCGGTAATGGTATCATCCAGTAATGCGTCATCCTCAAAGGCCGCCGGTGGCGGGTTGATGACCTGAATACGGACGAAGCCGTTTTCGATTTCGCGGGCGACGATCTCGCGGCCACACATAACATCATCGGACGTTGGGTTGTGGGTATGGATGGCCGCCATGCCGCGGGCGAAGGCATTTTCCATTTCGCTCATGCGGGCGTTGGATACTGCGCCGAAACGTGCCGCCTCGAACGTGGCGTAGTTAAGCGCCGTTTTGGCGTGATAAATCAGGGCGAACTGCAATCCGCCGAACAGCAGCAGGAAAATAACGGGCGTGACAATGATGAATTCCACCATGCTTTGCCCGCGTTGTATCCGGATAGTTCGCACTGTTTAACTATAGATGATGTTTCATTCGTCCGCCGTACCAAAACCGGTAGCCATTAACTGTGTCACGGAATTGACGACGTGTCGGGCCCGGTCATTGAGCGGGTCGTTTTCCCGGGTGTTTTCCAGCATGTCGATAAAGGTATTGGTCGCCTGGCGCAGATGGACAATACCCAGGTTGTGCCAGATCTTGCCGCTTTCCGAATTGCGCAGCAGGGCATTCCGGTAGGCGTTTACGGCGGCATCCAGGCGTTCCGTGCGCGCATAGATGTTTCCGAGCCTGAACCAGGGTTCCACCTGGGCCGGTACTTTTTCTGTCAGTTGCCGGTAGATCTTTTCCGCCCTGGGCCAGTCCTCTTCCTGGTAAGCTTTGTCGGCCTGTTGCTGCAGTTCAAGTACGTTATTCAGATCCGGTTCATCAGGCCTGGAAGACTGGATGTTGAACTGGTTACAGCCGCTGGCAACAAGCAGCAACAGGGAAATCAATAAAACCTTCATAATACCTCTCTCTCCTTCCAGTAAAGGGTCTGTCCCGGTGCCAGTGACATATTTTCCATTGACCCGGCCGGCATTTCCAATACCATTGCCGCGCCCGGGGCCCAGGACATTCGCCAGGGTTTGATGGCCGGAACCAGCTTGTAAATGCGCCAGTTTTCATCCAGGAAAACCAGGTCCAGTGCACAGGACATGAAAAATGTATGAATGGAGGAACAGGGCTTGATAAGCAACGCCTGGTGGTTTCCCAGCGGCGACCGTCCCAACAGTCCCCGCATTCTTTCGAAGGGGTTGCTGGTGCGCATAACCTCGGGAATCAGGATATTGTGATATTCCTCGTCAAGGTAGAATGAACCTGCTATCAAAATATTCCTTCAGACATGAATTTCATGGCTATCGGGAATCCCAGCACGATAAAGGTCACCGGGAAAATGAAAATGATCAACGGACCGACCAGTTTGATGGGTGCCTCCATGGCCAGTTTCTCGGCCCGCTGGAATCGCTCGTTACGGCGCTGGTTCGCCTGGACGCGTAACACGGAGGCCATGCTGGAACCCATTTTCTCGGCCTGGATCATGGAACTGACGAAGCTGGTGACTTCCTTGACATCAAGCCGGTCGGCCATGCGCCTCAGCGCCTCGGCACGCGGCAGGCCGGAACGAAGATCACGCAGCACGATACCGAATTCGTTTCTCAGCGGGCTCGGCGGCGCCTTTTCCATGGCCTGTCCCAGCGCCCCCTGCAGGTTGAGACCGGCCTCGACCGCCATGGTGATGAAGTCCAGGTAAACCGGCATGGCCCGTATGACGGCGGCTTCCCGTCGCTTGCGGGTATCGCTTAACCAGATGTCGGGAAGAAAGAAACCCAGCAGCATTGCAAATATCACCCAGACCGGCTGGCCGTTTTCCATCGCGTTAACAATGATCAATCCGAAGAGAAACCAGATGAAAGTGCTGATGATCCGCAATGCCACGAATTGCTCCGCTGTCATCAGGTAACTGACACCGGTGTGTTGCAGTTTTTTCTCGATCCGTTCCATCAACTCGTAAGGTAACAGTGAACAGAAGAAGAAACTGACGATCTGGATAAAGGGCCAGATGATTTTAAGACCGAGGGGCAGGGGGTCCATGTAGGTGCGGTCTTCTTCCTGCACCATTTGTTTCAGGTAATACACGGTCAGTATGGTAAAAAATACAAACAGGCCGGTGGAGATCATGGCCGCGTCCAGCAATAGAGAGTGATCTTCCAGTACAGCTTTCAGTTCTTCGTTCATAATTCAGTCAGGATCTAGACATCGATCGACGTGATTTTCTTGATCATGGTGTAGCCCATGAATTCCATGACAATAATAACGGCGGTTACGGCATAGCCGATTTTTGTCGTCCAGAGTTTGGACATGTTTTCCGGTTCCAGGAAATACAACAGGACGCCGAGCAATATCGGCAGACCGGTCATGACGATACCCTGCAACCTGCCCTGAGCCGTGAGACTGTCTATCTTGCCTTCCATCTGGTGTTTGCGGCGCAGGGTGTCGGCCAGTGATTCGAGTATCTCGGCCAGGTTACCCCCGATTTCACGGTTTATGCGCAGCGCCGAGGTCAGCATGGCGAAGTCCTGAATCGGTAAACGCTTCTCCATATTCGAAAGGGATTTATCAAAATCCGTACCGATGCGCTGTTCGCGCATGAACAACTCGAATTCCTGGCTGAGCGGCGGGGACTGCTCCTTGACCAGGCCTTCCAGGGCAATGTTAAGGCTGGCGCCGGCCCGCATGGCGCCGGAAAGCATTAACAGCCCGTCCGGTAGTTGTTCCTCGAACCGGCGCAGTCGTTTCTTGCGCATGGAGCGATAAACCAGCCCGGGCAACACAGCCAGGAGGATGAACACCACTATGGCGGTCAGCATGTCACCGATCAGCACCCAGATGAGTAACGGCAGGACGAATATGGCAATAAGGTTGATATAGAACAGCCGCGTGGCATCGATAAACAGGAACATGTCGGCCATGTTGGCGCTGGCGCTCTCGGTAAACGTTTCCTTGTAGGTGGCCATGAACTGGCTGCCTTTCTGCAACACGGCCCATGCAAACATGGAGGCGGCAAGGAAGATTCCGATGACAACAAGCAGGAAAAGTGTCGAACCG
>DATIPP010000201.1:0-11354 GCA_035471825.1 Gammaproteobacteria bacterium | reverse complement strand
ATGATGGAAACACCCACGACTTCGCCTCCGGGCACAAGCTTGATTCGTAATTCACAACTCAGGCCTTCAGGCAGGCCCGTTTTGATAAAATTGTTCAGTACTTTCAGGTAGATTGCATTGGTTATATTCCTCAGGAGCTTTTGATCCTGCCTTTGCTGTTCCGCGGCGCGTTCTTCGGCCAGTTCAGCGGCGAGTTGTTCCTGTAATGCTTCTTCCGCTTTCTTTTTCTCAAGTTCCTCGGTGGCCTTGCGCTTTTCCTCTTCCAGGCGTCGGTGTTCCTCGGCCGCCTTGCGTTTCTCCTCCTCGGCTTTCAGCCTGGCCGCCTCCTGGCGTTTGCGTTCCAGTTCCGCCTCGCGTTTCTTTTCCTGTTCGATTTTACGCTGCTTTTCCAGTTCCGCCTTTTCCTTTTCCAGTTGTGCCAGTTTTTTTTGTTCTTCCAGTCGTTCCTGTTCCTCCTGCTCTTTTTTTTTCCTTGCTGCGGCCAGTTTTTTTTCCTCCTCGAGCCGTTGTTGACGCATTTCTTCCGCTTTCTTCTCTAATTCGGCCAACCGTTGCTGTTCTTTTTCCTGTTTTTCCTTTTCTGCCTGTTTCAGCTTTTCAATTTCCCTGTCAACGGCGGACTTGTCCACCGACACGGCATTGACAATATTGATGTCCTTGTGCGGGCGCCGCACGGGATCCGGTGTCAGGTCCAGGCTGACAACCAGCAGGCCTGCTGCAACCAGGTGTAGTATCAGCGCGTAGAAGGACGAACGGAATGTGGTGAACCAGCCCAACCGCATTGATATCTAGTTCTCCGGCGGTTCCGTGATCATGCCGACACTGGGAACGCCGGCATTCTGAAGCAGCGCCATTAATTGCACTATACGGCCGTAGGGCACGTCCTTGTCACCGCCCACCAGTACCGGGATGCCAGGCTGGTATTTCAACAGGGCATTCACGCGATTAACCAGTTCCCCGGGCGCAATGGGGCTGTCCTGGTTCTCACCGTAATTTATGTAGAAATTGCCTGCGGCATCCACATTTACAATCACCGGCTCCTTGTCTACCTGTTGCAGGGGTTTCGAAGGGGCTTGCGGCAGTTCGACCTTGATGCCCTGGCTCAGCAATGGTGCCGTGATCATGAAGATCACCAGCAATACCAGCATGACGTCGATGTAGGGCACCACGTTGATTTCAGACATCGGTCGTTTTCGAATTCTCTGTCGCATTATTATTAATGGCTAATAGCTTGTTGCTAATGGCCGGTATTCATGAATGTGCATGCCGATGCAGTATTGATAAAAATTCTTCCATGAAAATATCGTAACGATTGATAAGCCGTTCGACGTCGTTGGAGTAGCGATTATAGGCAATGACGGCGGGAATGGCCGCAAACAGCCCCATGGCGGTGGCGATTAATGCCTCGGCAATGCCGGGTGCAACCATGGCGATCGTCGCCTGTTGCACGTTACCCAGTGCGCGGAAACTGTTCATGATCCCCCAGACGGTGCCGAACAGGCCGATGTAGGGACTCGTGGAACCGACAGTGGCCAGGAACGAGAGGCTGGTTTCGAGATAATCCACTTCCTTGTTCATGGCGATGCGCATGGCACGTTGCGCACCTTCCAGCATTGCTTCCGGCCCCTTGTTTTTGTGACTGCGCTGACGGGCAAACTCCTTGAACCCGGCCTCGAAGATCTTTTCCATGCCGGTGGCCTGTTCGCGGCGGTTGTTCACGCGCGTGTAGAGCGGACTCAGATCTTCGGCCGACCAGAACAGGTCCTCGAACCGGTCAGCTTCTTTCCTGGCCCGGATCAGCGCAACCCGCTTGTTGAATATCATGGTCCAGGAGACCAGCGAGGCAAGCAGCAATACCAGCATCACCAGTTGAACCAGCAGGCTGGCATTCAGGATTAAATGAACAAACGACAGATCAGTTGACATGATCCAGCTCCAGAAGAATTGATTCGGGAATGGCTGCGGGTTTCATGCTGGCCGGGTTCACGCAGGCAATCCGGACTTCCGCCCGGCAGATTTTTTCGTTATTCATGTTATGAATGGCCTGGTCGAACAGGATGCTGGCCTTGTTGATTTTAACGATTTCGGATTCCACCTCGAGTTGATCGTTGAAACGCGCCGGCTTGATGTAATTGATCGACAGGCTGCGTACGGCAAATACAATGTTTTGTTTTTCTATCAGTTCGTCCTGCTCAAAACCCAGCGAACGCAGCCATTCCGTCCTCGCGCGTTCCATGAACTTCAGGTAGCAGGTATGGTAGACAACGCCGCCGGCATCGGTATCTTCGTAGTAGACGCGCACGGGCCAGGTAAATTCCATTTTCAGTCTTTACTGTTTTCCTCATCAAAAAGATCCGGGCCGTGTTTCCCCGTTGGCATGTTCATACCGAAATGCTGCCAGGCATGCCGGGTGACCACGCGTCCGCGCGGCGTCCGCATCATGAATCCCTGCTGGATAAGGTAGGGCTCCAGCACGTCTTCAATGGTGTCGCGTTCTTCACCGATGGCCGCGGCAAGACTGTCAATGCCAACCGGACCGCCGTCGAACTTCTGGATAATCGCCAGTAGCAATTTGCGATCCATCATATCAAATCCATGTTTGTCCACGTTCAGCATATCCAGCGCCATGCCGGCAATCTCGCGGTTGATTTCCCCGCTTCCCTTGACCTCGGCATAGTCCCGTACACGCCGCAACAGGCGGTTGGCGATCCGTGGCGTGCCGCGGGACCGGGATGCGATCACGCCGGCGCCGCCGCTATCGATGCCGACATCCATGATATTTGCGGAACGATTGATGATCCGTCCCAGGTCCTCGCGATTGTAAAATTCCAGCCGTTGCACGATCCCGAACCGGTCGCGCAACGGTGATGTCAGCAGGCCGGCACGGGTAGTGGCGCCGACCAGTGTGAAAGGCGGGACATCGAGTTTGATGGCACGGGCGGCCGGACCTTCCCCGATCATGATATCGATCTGGTAGTCCTCCATCGCCGGGTACAGGACTTCCTCGACAATCGGGCTCAGGCGGTGAATCTCGTCGATAAACAGGACGTCATTGGGTTCGAGGTTGGTCAGCAGGGCGGCCAGATCGCCCGGCCGTTCCAGCACGGGCCCGGAAGTCTGCCGGAGATTGACTTCCATTTCGTTGGCAACGATATGGGCCAGCGTGGTTTTCCCGAGTCCCGGTGGTCCGAAGATGAGCACGTGGTCCAGTGACTCGTTGCGATTGCGAGCCGCGCTGATGAAGATATCCATCTGCTCATGGACTGCCGGTTGGCCGAGGTAATCCGACAGGTTTTTCGGGCGCAGGCTGTTGTCTGCTTCCCTGTCTTCAGCAGTGCTGGAAGGTGATATAACGGGGTTGGGATCTGACATGGTTAATACCTATTGTCTCTTGTAACGTGCCCCGCTCGCAATCGGGTTACTCCGGTCCTGGTAAAGCCTAGTGGCAGACTGTGGCGAAATTCGGGCAATGCCGAGGCAAACCTCTGGCATGCCGGTTTAACGATTGACCGAGGCTTTAAGGGCCGCGCGGATAATATCTTCACCTTTCATTTCCCCGCTGGCCACGGCATGAACATAACGGCTGGCCTCCTGTGGCTTGTAACCCAGTGCAATGAGGGCGCTGATGGCCTCATCAACCGGTTCCTCGGCGCCGCTTTTTCCGGTAGATCCGGACGGCGGGCCAGCCATCTCGTACAGATCCTTCAGACGATCGCGCATCTCGATGATCAACCGGTCAGCGGTCTTCCTGCCGATCCCGGGTAATCGCACCAGCCGGTCACTGTCGCCATCCCGGATACAGCGGGAAAAATCATCTGCCTCGATCCCGGACAGGATAGTCAATGCCATTTTCGCGCCGACACCGCTGATCTTGATCAGGTTGCGGAACAGGAATCGTTCGGCCTCGCTGGAAAATCCGAATAACAGGTGGGCGTCTTCACGCACGGCAAGATGCGTATATAAATGTATCGTCTCGCCAGCCTCGGGCAGATTATAAAAGGTGGTCATCGGCGCCTCGACTTCGTACCCGACTCCCTGTACGTCGATGATCAGGATCGGCGGTTGTTTCCGGATCAACCTGCCGTACAGGTAACCGATCATTGCAGCCGCCCCCGACGCATGCCTGTCACATTTTTCATGCGCAACAGGCCTTCACGGGAATGACCGTGACAGAGGGCCACAGCCAGCGCATCGGCCGCATCCGCCGGCGGCACGGCCTCGAGACACAGGAGCACCTTGACCATGTGCTGGACCTGTTGCTTGCTGGCGTGACCGCGCCCGACCGTGGCCTGCTTGATCTGGTTGGGCGCATACTCGTAACAGTCCAGTGACTTTTGCGCACAGGCCGTGAGTGCCGCGCCCCGGGCCTGTCCCAGTTTCAGGGCTGAATCGGCGTTACGATGCATAAAGACTTTTTCAATCGCGATTTCATCGGGACGATGGGATTCGATAACCTGGATAATACCATTGAAAATGGCCAGGCATTTTGCCGGCAGGTCCGTGCCGGTCACACGGATATGACCGTTGATAATGTGTCTCGAGTGATTACCGTCCATCTCGATGATGCCGTAGCCGGTATAGAAGGAGCCGGGGTCAATACCGAGTATGCGGATCACGAGGTTCTTATGTCTGAATGGGACAAGGCATTAGTTCAGTTCTGATAATACATCATCCGGGATTTCCGCGTTGGAATAGACCCGTTGCACGTCGTCCAGGTCTTCCAGCGTGTCGAACAGGTTAATCATGGTCCGGGCATTGTCCATGTCAACCGGGCAGTTACTGGCAGCGCGCATGGTAATGCTGGCGGATTCCGGTCGGTGGTTCTTTTTCTGCAGGACTTCCTTCACGTCCAGGAATTCGTCCGGCGAAGCGATAATATCGATGGAGCCGTCCTCGTTCGTTACCACGTCCTCGGCACCGGCTTCCAGTGCGGCTTCTACCAGGGCGTCCTCATCGCTGCCTTTCGGATACGAGATCAGGCCGACCTTTTTGAACAGGTAGGCGACGGACCCGTCTGTGCCGAGGTTGCCGCCGTATTTACTGAACGCATGGCGGACTTCAGCGACCGTCCGGTTCCTGTTGTCGGTCATGCAATCGACCAGTACCGCGACGCCACCGGGGCCGTAACCCTCGTAACGGATCTCTTCCAGGTTTTCGCTCCCGGAATCGCCGGCACCGCGCTTGACGGCGCGCTCCACCGTATCCTTGGTCATGTTGTTCGACAGGGCATTGTCGATGGCGGCACGCAGGCGCGGGTTGGCATCCGGATCGCCGCCCCCGATTCGCGCCGCGACCGTGATCTCGCGAATGAGTTTGGTGAACAGCTTGCCGCGTTTTGCGTCCTGCCGGTTCTTGCGGTGCTGTATGTTCGCCCATTTACTGTGTCCTGCCATGTTTAAACCTTTTTCGCCGGAATTGAATTGGCGCGAATTTTATCACTAGTCCGGAACACGCCCAATATGGCGTTATTTTCGCATTGCGTTGTGAGTGAAATGGCCGGTTTGTAAAAAACGGAGGGTTTGATCCGCTGCCGCCGCGGAGATCAACAGGCCGAAATGCGATACCGGCAGAACGATATGGTCCGTCATCCCGTCAAGCCGGGTTTCCGAGACGGCGACCGTCCCGTCGTTGGGCCGGGGTATGCCCGGGATGATCATTCCAAGCCCGAACCGCAGTCGACCAGCGATAACACCAAGCTCGTGGCTCCCGGACCATGCCGGGACATTACCAAGGAGTCCGCTTTTCACGCTATGGCCGAGTATCCGCCGCCCGGTTTCCCGGCCGGCGAGATATTTTGCGGCCTGGCTGAACCGGTGCGGCGTGCCGAGGGTGACGATTCTTCCGGGCCGTTGATCGGGGAAGCGGTGGAAGAGATGCCGTACCACCAGCCCACCCAGGCTATGGCAGACAAAATGCAGTTTTTCGCTATCGATTCCCTGAATAAATTCCTGCAGGGCGTTGGCATTATCCGGTGGACCTGAATTTACCGAGGGATACTTGAACCGCAGGGTTTTGAAACCGGTGCGCGACAGGCGCTTGCCCAGCAGAGACATCTCGAGGCCGTTCATCCACAAGCCATGAACCAGTAAAATCGTCTCTTGTTCCAAAACACTTCTAGTAGCTAATAGCTAATAGCTTGTGGCTGAAGTTAAGCATCATTGGCCAGCAGTTTTTCCTGTTGCTGGCAGGCGGTGAACTCCAGCAGACGGTTGATCGATTTCTGTGCCTGCCGGCTGATTTCAGGATCGACATGGATCTCATTGGTTCCGTTTTCCAGTACCAGCGCCAGCTTGCGCAGGCTGTTCATCGCCATCCATGGGCAATGCGCACAACTCTTGCAGGTAGCGCTGATGCCGCTGGTTGGTGCTTCGATAAATGTTTTTTCCGGCGCGGCCTCCTGCATCTTGTGAAAGATGCCCCGGTCGGTTGCGACAATGAACGTGGCGGCATTCATTGTTCTGGCCGCGTTGATGATCCCGGTGGTTGATCCGACGATATCGGCCTGTTCAATAACGGAAGCCGGTGATTCCGGGTGCACCAGGACTTTCGCGTCGGGGTATTGCTTGCGCAACTCGGCAAGTTCCCTGCCCTTGAATTCCTCGTGCACCACACAGGCCCCCTTCCAGAGCAGCATGTCGGCACCGGTCTGTTCCTGTACGTACTGGCCGAGGTACTTGTCCGGTGCCCAGATGATTTTCTCTCCCTTTTCTTTCAGGTGGCGGACGATGTCCAAAGCACTGCCGGATGTCACGACCCAGTCGGCACGCGCCTTGACCGCTGCACTGGTATTGGCATAGACAACCACTGTGCGGTCCGGGTGTTGATCACAGAATTTGCCGAAGGCCTCGATGGGGCAACCTATATCCAGCGAACACGTGGCCTCGAGGTCCGGCATCAGGACCCGCTTTTCCGGGTTCAGTATCTTGGCAGTCTCGCCCATGAAACGCACGCCGCAGACCACCAGCGTCTGTGCCTTTGATTCGTGACCGAAGCGCGCCATGTCCAGTGAATCAGAGACATAACCGCCGGTTTCGTCGGCCAGTAGTTGCAGGTCCGCCGCGGTGTAGTAATGCGCCACGATCACGGCATCCTGTTTTTTCAACTGCCGCTTGATGCGGGCAATGTATTCCTCCCGCTCGGAGTCGCTCACGGACTCCTCTATTGTTTCCGGGACATCCTCCGGGTCCATCGTCCAGGATTCGTTGAACACAGGTTGTTCCATATCAAGGTCTTCAATCGTCATTTGATAAACTCCACCGTACCGGGTGATTTCACGGCATAAAGCCTGGCGGGGCGATGATTGCCGTTGCGCCGTCTTTCTCCGGTGTCTTTCAGGCAGTCCATGGCTATCACGCGTTTTCTGAAGTTCCGTTTGTCGAGTGTTTCGCCCAGGATAGATTCATAAACCTGTTGCAACTCGCGCAACGTGAAGCGTTCCGGCATGAACTGCAGCGCGATGGTTGAATAATTCAGTTTCGAGGCCAGGCGCTTGTGGGCCATGGCGATAATCGATTCGTGGTCGAAGGCAAGCGGCGGCAGGCGATCCACCTCGAACCAGCCGACTTCATCGGCGTCACTCGCTGCCTGCAGGCTGATCCGGTCCGCCGGAACCATGGCGTAGTAAGTCACCGAGATGACCCGTTCGCGCGGATCGCGATCCGGTGCGCCAAAAGTATAAAGTTGCTCGAGATAGACACCGGTTACTCCGGTTTCCTCTTCCAGTTCCCGTAACGCGCAGGCCTCAAGGTCCTCGTCGATATCGACGAAACCGCCCGGCAGGGCCCAGTAACCTTTGTACGGTTCGCCTCCCCGTCTGACCAGCAGCACCTCCAGCTCTTCCCTGCGGATGGTGAAAATAACGATATCGGTCGTAACGGCCGGATGCGGATGTTCGTAGCTGTAAGCCATGTATTGACTACTTAGTGTAAAACTTACACACTAAGATAGTGTCAATAATACACTTTTTCAAGGACCGGGAGTGAAAAACCCGGTAATGGCTTTATTCCTTGTCGGTTTTTTTAATGAGCCGGATCCCCAGTTCCCTGAGTTGCCGAGCGCTGGCTGAGGCCGGTGCGTCTGTCAGCGGGCAACTGGCAGTCTGTGTCTTGGGAAAGGCGATTACGTCGCGGATGGAACTGGTGCCCGCCATCAACATGACCAGCCGATCCAGACCGAAGGCGATGCCGCCGTGCGGGGGGCAGCCGTAATCCAGGGCGCGGATCAGGAAACCGAATTTCTCTTCCGCCGCCTTGTCATCGATACCCAGCAATCGCAGCACGGCGCGTTGCATCTCCGGCGTATGAATACGCACGGATCCGCCACCCAGTTCGGTGCCGTTTAATACCAGGTCGTAGGCGCGCGAGAGAACCTTGCCCGGTTGCTGTTCAATATCCGCCGGGTCTTCTGTTTGTGGCGACGTGAAGGGATGGTGTAATGAATCCCAGCGTTTCTCGTCCTCGTTGTATTCGAACAAGGGGAAATCCACGATCCATACCGGTTGCCATTCATCACGGATCATGTGCATGTCGGTGGCAATGCGGTTACGCAGCGCACCGAGTGCATCGTTGACGACGTGGCTCTTGTCGGCACCGAAAAAGATCAGGTCACCGGATTGCACGGTAGCCCGTTCCAGCAGAGATTCGATGGTGGTATCCGGCAGAAATTTCAGTATGGGTGATTGCAGACCGTCGCGGCCGCCGTTGACGTCGTTCACCTTGATATATGCGAGACCTTTCGCGCCGAATTGTGCGACGTAGGCCGTGTAGTCATCAATGACCTTGCGGGTCAGTTCATTGCCTCCGGGGACGCGCAGGGCAGCGACGCGACCGTTGTTCATGTTTGCCGGACCTGAGAAGACCTTGAACTCAACGTCTTGCATCAGATCCGAAACCTCGACCAGTTCCAGCGGGTTTCGCAGATCGGGCCGGTCGGTACCGTAACGGTGCATGGCCCCGGCATAGGTCATCCGTGGAAACGGTGATGACAGCTTCACCCCCAGTGTTTCACGGAACAGGGCAATGATCATTTCTTCCATGATCGTTGTGATCTGATCCTCGTTCATGAAAGAGGTTTCGATATCAAGCTGGGTAAATTCCGGCTGCCTGTCGGCGCGCAGGTCTTCGTCGCGGAAACAGCGCACGATCTGGTAATACCGATCCAGTCCCGACATCATCAGTAGTTGTTTGAAAAGTTGCGGTGATTGCGGCAGGGCGAAGAATGATCCCGGGTAGTTACGGCTCGGGACCAGGTAGTCACGGGCGCCCTCCGGTGTGGCCCGGGTCAACATGGGCGTTTCGATCTCGAGGAAACCCCGGTCATCCAGAAACTGGCGTAACGTTTTCGCAACATGCGCCCTGAGGCGGATGTTGTCCTGCATTTCAGGACGGCGCAGGTCGATATAACGATAGCGCAAACGGGTATCGTCCTGCACATTTTCATCGTCGAGCTGGAACGGCGGAGTTTTGGACCGGTTCAGGATCTCGATCTCATGTCCCAGCACCTCGACTTCACCGGTGGGCAGGTCGGGGTTGACCGTTCCTTCCGGACGGTGGCGGACACGTCCCCTGATTCTCAGCACAAATTCATTGCGGACAACATCGGCGACGGCGAAGGGTTCCGGGCGGCCAGGATCGAATACGATCTGTGCCAGTCCCTTAATGTCGCGCAGGTCGATAAAGATGACGCCGCCGTGGTCACGCCGGCGATGCACCCAGCCGCAAAGCTCGACTTCCTGATCAAGTAAGCTGGTATCAAGCTGTCCGCAATAATGACTGCGCATGCCATTCCCCTGCTGGCGTTTGTGAAAGGATCCCGTGACCCCGGGAGCAAAAGGCGGCCATATTACGAGCCGGCCGGATTTTGCGCAAGCTTGCCGTTTTCCTTTGCGCCCACGGCATCCGCTTCCGGGATAACCACCCCCATCGAGATGATGTACTTGAACCCTTCTTCTACTGTCAACTGCAGTTCGATGATTTCTTCGGCGGGCACCATCATGATAAACCCGGATGTTGGGTTGGGTGTGGTCGGAACAAGCACGGAAACCAGATCCCGGTTGGTGCTTTCGTTTGCCATCGACGGCCCCTTGTTGGTGAGAAAACCCAGGCTCCAGATCCCCTTACGCGGGTATTCGATCATGACGACTTTGCGGAAGGATTTGTTATCTGATGCCAGAAGGGTCTCGAGTACCTGTTTGACACTGCTGTAGATCGTGCGTACCAGCGGGATGCGGCCGACCAGGGATTCCCAGAACTGGACAATCCGGCGCCCGAACAGGTTGGCGGCGAACATGCCGGTTATCAGCAGGATAAAGATCCCGACAATCACGCCGTAACCGGGGATGGAAAAGCCCAGAACCGCCTCCGGCCGGTAATCTGGCGGAATCAGCAGGATAGTCTTGTCCAGCAGGGTGATGAGAATCCGGATAATCACGACCGTTGCCGCGATCGGTATCCAGACCAGGAGACCGGCTATCAGGTATTTGCGCAGGGTTGCCATTCGGCCGGAAGACTAGTCCGATGCGGCGGGGGATTTCTTTTTCCCGGATTGCTTTGCCGCGTCAGAAGATTTCGTATCTGATGATGAATCTGCTTTCCCGGAGCCGCCGGATTTATCGTCCTCTCTCTTTTCCGTCTTTGCCTGTTTCTTGTCCTTGAAGTCGGTCACATACCAGCCACTGCCTTTCAGTTGAAAAGCGGCGGCCGAGACAAGCTTTTTCAGGGTCGTCTTTTCACAGGCCGGGCAGGTCGTCAGTTGCGGGTCGGTGATTTTCTGGAAGGCTTCCATCCGGTGGCCGCATTCCTCGCATTGGTATTCGTATATAGGCACGTGTCGTCCTCGATTTATTCCGGATTGGGGAGAAAATAGGGGTGCGCCCGGATAAAATCAAGCACGATCTGGTATATGCAGATTGTTTGCCGGTCAGCAGGGATTTCGCCATCGAGGTTTGCCATCGTCGTGATCTTCGGTATTATCCCACCCCTTTCGTTTGAGGTGATTAGTGAATAGTAATTGGAGATTAGAGGCAAGGCCCTGCCCGAATTCCACATGTCTGCTTTTACTTATTACCAGTTACTTATAGCTTATGGCTAATAGCTTGTAGCTGTCTTTCTGGGTCGTTAGCTCAGTTGGTAGAGCAGCTGACTTTTAATCAGTTGGTCGCAGGTTCGATTCCTGCACGACCCACCAATTATTCAATGAGTTATATTGCCTCTTTGTGTATCAATGAAGGCTTGGGTAGCGGCTTGGGTAGCAAATTAGACATTATTATTTTAAATGTACAACCGGGACAAGTGATCTGCTTATCGGTTTTACCGCCTAATTATGCTTACAAAGATAATAATGGTCCTATAAATTTT
>DATIPP010000200.1:0-6109 GCA_035471825.1 Gammaproteobacteria bacterium | reverse complement strand
CAACAAGTCCAGGATTGCGTGTGAGACTCTCGTGAATACCGGCATGGCAATTATCTCCGGCGAAATAACCAGCAAGGCTGTTATCGATTTCCCCGCAGTGGTGAGAGATACGGTACGCGAAATCGGCTATACCGGTTCCGAGGTGGGATATGACGCCGACTTCATCGCGGTGCTTTTGTCACTGGACAAGCAATCACCGGATATTGCCATGGGAGTGGACGATAGCGAAGACCATGAACAGGGAGCCGGCGATCAGGGGTTGATGTTTGGTTATGCCTGCGACGAAACCGCCTCCTTCATGCCGGCCCCGATTGATTTTGCCCACAAGCTGGTACGCAAACAGTCCGAGGTCAGAAAGAGCGGCAAGCTGGACTGGTTGCGCCCCGATGCGAAAAGCCAGGTGACCCTGCGCTATGAAGACGGCAAACCGGTGGGTATCGAGGCCGTGGTGCTTTCCACGCAGCATCACCCCGATATCACGCTGGCCGAATTGCGCGAGGCCGTGATGGAAGAGATCATCAAGCCGGTGCTGCCGGCAAAGTGGCTGCACGAAAAAACCCAGTATCACATCAACCCGACAGGCCGGTTCGTCATCGGCGGACCGGTGGGCGATTGTGGCCTGACCGGCCGCAAGATCATCGTTGATACCTACGGCGGCATGGCACGGCACGGTGGCGGTGCGTTTTCCGGCAAGGACCCGTCCAAGGTCGACCGTTCCGCGAGCTACGCTGCACGTTACGTGGCAAAGAGCATCGTGGCGGCGGGGCTTGCCACCAAGTGCGAGCTTCAGGTTTCCTACGCGATCGGTGTCGCTGAACCGACATCCATAAGTATCGATACCTTCGGGACAGGCACGGTGGACGAGTCGAAACTGATATCCGCCATCCGCGAGATTTTTGATCTCAGGCCAAAGGGTATTATCACCATGCTCGACCTGTTACGACCGATCTATAAACCCACCGCGGCCTACGGGCATTTCGGCCGGGAGGATCTGGACCTGCCCTGGGAGAAAACGGACAAGGCGGATGCGCTGAAATCTGCCGTCAGTTGAATTCCACGTCGCCTGACTTGAATCTGCAATCCCAGGCGGTATACTCCCATTCCCGGTTTTAACTATTGTCCTGAGGAGCGTTGCGACGGGCCGAACCCGCCAGGCTCAGGAGGATAGCAGGGTTTCAAACGGCGCTCGCTTAATCCTGGAGGAAAACCAAGATGAGCGTAGTCGCTTCCAACGTTTTTTCCGATTTCCACGTCGCCAATCCCGATCTCGCGGAATGGGGTCATAAAGAGATCCGTATTGCCGAAACCGAGATGCCCGGCTTGATGGCCATCCGGGAGGAATACCTCGGCCAACAGCCCCTGAAGGGCGCGCGTGTCGCCGGTTCACTGCACATGACCATCCAGACCGCGGTCCTGATCGAGACGCTGGTCGAACTCGGTGCCGAGGTGCGCTGGGTGTCCTGTAATATCTTCTCGACCCAGGATCACGCCGCCGCCGCGATCGCCGATCAACAGATCCCGGTCTTTGCCTACAAGGGCGAAACCCTGGAGGAATACTGGGAGTTCACCCACCGCATCATGACCTGGAACGATGGCGGATCACCCAACATGATCCTGGATGACGGCGGTGACGCGACACTGCTGCTGATCCTCGGCAGCAAGGCGGAAAAGGATTCCTCGGTCATCGCCCACCCGGAAAGCGAGGAAGAAAAATACCTGTTTGCCGCGATAAAGAAACGCCTGGAAGAGGACAGTGATTTCTATTCCAGGACACTTGCTCATATTAAAGGTGTCACCGAAGAGACCACCACGGGTGTCAACCGCCTTTACCGCATGAAAAAAGAAGGCACCCTGCCATTCCCGGCCATCAACGTGAACGATTCAGTGACCAAGTCCAAGTTCGATAACCTTTACGGTTGCCGTGAATCCCTCGTCGACGGTATCAAACGTGCCACGGACGTTATGATCGCTGGCAAGATTGCGCTGGTGCTCGGCTATGGTGACGTCGGCAAGGGTTGTGCACAGTCACTGCGTGGTCTCGGTGCGACGGTATGGATAACCGAGATCGATCCGATCTGCGCATTACAGGCAGCAATGGAAGGTTACCGTGTGGTTACGATAGACGAGGTCGCCGACAAGGTTGATATATTCGTCACCGCAACGGGCAACTTCAACGTGATCCGTCACGAGCACATGGAAAAGATGAAAAACCAGGCGATTGTCTGCAACATTGGCCATTTCGACAACGAGATCGATGTCGCCAGTCTGGAAAAATACGAGTGGGAAGAGATCAAACCGCAGGTGGATCACATCATTTTTCCGGACGGGAAACGCATCATACTGCTGGCACGCGGCCGGCTGGTGAACCTGGGCTGTGCCACGGGCCATCCGAGTTTCGTCATGTCCAACTCCTTTACTAACCAGGTACTGGCACAGATAGAGTTGTTCAACAACAAAAACAATTATGAAAACGATGTCTATGTGTTGCCGAAACACCTGGATGAAAAAGTCGCCCGGCTGCACCTGCAACGGATCGGTGCCAGCCTGACCAGGTTGACAGAGAAACAGGCCGATTACATCGGCGTGAACGTGGCAGGACCCTACAAGCCGGATCATTATCGTTATTAAGACAGTGAAAAGTGAAAAGGTTTAAATACTGTGTAAAACCGTTCCATTTCACAGTTCACTCGACGATTCACGTATAGAAAATGAAATCACAGGAAAAATTCCAGCCGAAATACAGTTTTGAGTATTTCCCGCCGCGCACGCCCGAAGCGTTTGCCAAGTTGCAGGATACGACGGAGCGACTGAGCAAGTACCGGCCCGATTTTTTTTCGGTCACCTTCGGTGCCGGCGGCAGTACCCGCGAGCGGACTTTCGAAACGGTACAGGACATTCATGAAAAGACCGGCATCGAGGCAGCGCCGCACATTTCCTGTATCGGCCAGACCATGGACGAGATCAGGGAAGTGCTGGAAAAGTACCGTGCCGCAAACATCCGGCACATTGTAGCGTTGCGGGGCGACCTGCCTTCCGGACAGGCAAGTTATGGCCAGTTACGTTATGCCAATGAACTGGTCGAATTCATCCGCAAGGTGACCGATGATTACTTTCACATCGACGTGGCCTGTTACCCCGAATTCCATCCTCAGGCGCCGAGTGCCTCGAAGGACCTGGATAACTTCAAACGCAAGATAGAAGCCGGCGCCAACAGTGCCATCACCCAGTACTTTTACAATGTGGATGCCTATTACCGGTTTGTCGACAGTTGTGAAAAACTCGGTATCGATGTGCCCATCGTGCCGGGAGTTATGCCTATAATTAACTGTACCCAACTGGTACGGTTTTCCGAGGCCTGCGGGGCGGAAATTCCCCGCTGGATTCTGAAACGCCTGCAGGAATTCGGTGACGACAGGAAATCCATCCGGGAATTCGGTATCGATGTCACCACCAGACTGTGCGAGAATCTACTCGGTCACGGGGCGCCCGGAATCCATGTCTATACCCTTAACCAGGCGGAAGCGAGCGAGGCCCTGTGGGAAAACCTGATACTGAGTAAACGCAGGCACGACAAGCGAAAGCAAGTGTCAGTTGGTTAGGGTAAAATTAACGGGCTAAATCTGACACTTCAGGGTGTTGTACCCGGAGGCGCTGTTTTGCAAGAGAAATACAGCAGTGCATTGCGACCGGAGATTGATACAAAACCGCGGTTGCTACTGGTCGATGATGATCCCTTGATCGTTGATTCCCTCAGTCTTGTCCTCCAGGAAGACTTCGACGTACTCACTGCCGAGACTCGCAAACAGGCCAATTCACTGCTGCAATCCCTGGATGATATCCCTTTCCTTGCATTAATCGATCTCGGCCTGCCGCCGAAACCGCATTCACCGGTGGAAGGTTTTGCGCTGGTCAATGACCTGGTCGGCCTGAATACGCATATGAAGATCCTGGTGCTGTCCGGCCAGAACGAGGAGAGTAATATCAGGCATGCCCTGACACTGGGCGCCGTCGATTTTATCCCCAAGCCTTGTGATACTTCCCTGTTGCGGACGCGGCTGCAACACCAGCTGATGATGCTGGAAGCGGAGCGCATGCAAGAGGATGTTACCGGCGACGGGGAAAAACTGCTGGGCGAGAGTCCGGCAATACAAACCCTGCGCAGCCTGATCCAGCAATTTGCCGAAACGCCTTTTCCGGTGTTGATCGAGGGTGAATCCGGCAGCGGCAAGGAACTCGTCGCTGAAAATCTGCACAGGCAGAGCAAGCGGGCGGGAGCAGCATTCATGACTCTCAACTGCGCGGCTTTTTCCAAGGAACTTCTCGAGGCGCAATTATTCGGCCACAGCAAGGGAGCGTTTACCGGCGCGGAGAGTAACAAGGCCGGTTTTTTTGAAGAAGCAAGCGAAGGCAGCCTGTTCCTGGACGAGATCGGTGAATTGCCGATTGCCCTGCAGGCGAAGTTATTGCGCGTGCTTGAAAACGGTGAATATTATCGCCTCGGCGAAACCCGGGCGCGCAGGTCCAATGCACGTATTATTGCTGCCACCAATCGCAACCTGAAAGAGTCGGTCCGGCGGGGCGAATTTCGCGAGGACCTTTACCACCGGCTCAGTGTCCTGACGATCAACGTCCCGCCCTTGCATGAACGGGGAGACGACGTTTTCCGGTTGCTGGATCACTTTACCAACGTGTATTCCACATCATCACGGCCGTTCCGGTTGACCGACGAGGCGAAGGATTTGTTGTCCCGTTACAGTTTCCCGGGGAACATACGCGAGTTGCGTAATATCGTGATCCGCCTGGGTGCCAAGTACCCCGGCAAGGAGGTTGGCATTGAAGAACTGAATGCCGAGCTGGAACAATTACCCCCGGCACCTGAAGAGAAGCAGGACATCAATCGCGGTGACAAGGTGCGGCAGGATCTTCTGAGCAATTCATTCAACCTGGATGAAACCCTGCAGGAATGGGAGCGGCATTATATCAATACGGCGCTTGAACTCAGCGCAGGCAACCTGAGTAAGGCCGCACGCTTGCTCGGTGTCAACCGCACCACGCTCTACAGCCGGATAGAAAAGTTTTCCGGCGGGGACGGCGAATAATGTATTACGATTACTTCGGCCTGGAACAGCCGCCGTTCAGGATTACGCCGGATACCAGCCTGTTCTTCCCGGGCGGTAACCGCGGGGCGATCCTGGAAGCACTGGTCTACGCCATACTCAACGGTGAAGGCATTGTAAAGGTCGTCGGTGAAGTCGGCAGCGGCAAGACCATGTTGTGCCGCATGCTGGAAGTCGAACTGCCGGACAATGTCGAGATCGTATACCTCGCCAACCCGAGCCTGTCGCCCGATAATATCCTGCATGCCATTGCCTACGAACTGGAACTGGATGTCGATGCCAATGATGAACGGCTCAAGGTCATGAACCGGTTACAACAGTACCTGCTGGAACGCCATGCTGAAAACCACCAGGTCGTGGTGTTTGTCGAAGAGGCACAGAGCATGCCGATCGCGACCCTGGAAGAGATCCGCCTGTTAAGCAACCTGGAAACCGGCAAACACAAGTTGCTGCAGATTGTACTCTTCGGGCAGCCGGAACTGGACCAGATGATCGCCGACCGCGAGATCCGGCAGTTAAAGGAACGTATTACCTACAGCTTCAACCTTAATCCCCTGAAAACCAACGAGGTAAAAGATTATCTCAATTCACGCCTGCGTGCCTGTGGTTACCGTGCCGGCGAGGTATTCACACCGGCCGCTATCCGCAGGATCAGGCAATATTCGAACGGCCTGTTACGCCGCATCAATATACTGGCCGACAAATCATTGCTCTCGGCCTACGCCACCAACAACAACCGGGTCACAATCCGGCATGTAAAGACGGCGGCAAGGGACAGCGAGTTTATCAGTAATGCCTTTCCTTATCGTTATGCCGTTATCGCTGTTTGCCTGCTGGTTTCGGTGTTGCTGTTATTCTGGTTTGTTCCAGTAGAGAAAATGAAAAACGAATTGAAACGCATCGTACCGGTGGCGGGAAAGGCAAGTGAAATCAAGTCGACGGCGTCCCCGACAGGGAAGGAGGAGTCGGTGTCATCAATGCAGGGAAGCCTC
>DATIPP010000199.1:0-8074 GCA_035471825.1 Gammaproteobacteria bacterium | reverse complement strand
CCGGGTAAACACGGACCTGTTTGCCACCCGCCTCAATACTGATCGTTTCGGGTATCTCATCGAAATCCCAGTCCGTCAAGCCGTCCCTGTCGAATCCGCCTGTATATGTTTGCGAAAATTCCTGACGCGCTGAGTCCGCATGTTTCCTTTTAATCCTGTCAAGATCACGGCCCTCATCAACAATATTGCCCTGCTTGTCTGTTATCTGCAATTTGATATTCAGGTGGGAGGGCAAGCTTTCGCTATTGAACTTTTCCGGTGGTATTTCCAGGCCGCGCGAACGAAACAGGTAGTCGGAAAGGTTTGTTGCCAGCGAACCACTGCTGTTTTCCAGTGTCCTTACACATTCATCCGCCGTGTCAGGTACTGGAACGAGTTTTCGGCGATATTCTCTCGGCAATGATTTTAACATTGCGATTATTTTTTCCCGGAACATCCCGGGGACCAGTTGATCAAGGCCGGAGAAATTCAACTGGTTCAGAAGGTGCAGGGGAACATTTACTACGATACCGTCATTATCATGTCCCGGTTCAAAGTGATACTCGATGGGTAATCGATGATCATTGATCATGAGTGTATCCGGGTACTGTTCCAGAGATTCGGCTTCTTCCGGACGACTCATTACCGAATCTCTTTCAAGCAACAATGACTGTTCCACAGCGGGGTTTTTGTTCAGCCATTTTCTCAGCAAGGGAATATTGTGGACATGTGCCGGAATGGCGTTGTCATAAAATCCCAGTAACGCCGCTTCATCAAGAAGATCCCGCCTTCGCGCCCTGGCTTCCAACTGGTGTACTTCCGCGATCACACTCCTGTTATGACTAAGGAAATCGATGTTGTAATCCGGGCCATCCTTTACCAGCGCTTCATTGATAAAAATGCGGCGTGCATCTACATTTTTGATCCTGCCGTAATTGACTTTGCGATTCGCCGAGAGGGTCAGCCCGTACATGGTGACCTTTTCATAACAAAGTACCTGTCCGGAATCGGCTTCCCAGTAGGGCCCATAATGCTCGTATTGAACGAGATGCGGGACTATCTTTACCAGCCACCGGGGATCGATCCGGGCCACTGTCCGGGCAAAAAGTCTGGAAGTCTCGACCAGTTCTGCGGCAACTATCCATTTGGGCTGCCGTCCGGACTGGCTGGAACCGGGGAAAATATACAGGCGTAAATCGCGCGCACCGGTATATTCGTGCCTGCCGGTCCGGCAGGCAATTTGCCCGGGGAACCCGGTAACCAGGGCACAATGCAGATTATTATAGTCCGCGGAACCGGCAGACGGTGTCATACCGAGTTCCTTCACCATGCTGACCAGTTGTTTATGAATATCCTCCCATTCCCGCATGCGTACAGGTGAGAGAAAATGCTGTTTGCATAGTTTGCGCAACCTGTTACGCGACATCCCCCTCTTGTGCTTGTGATAAAACTCCCAGAGATTCAGGAACCAGACGAAATCGGAGTGTTCATCATTAAACTGCGCATGTGCCGTATCCGCCTTTTCCTGTGACTCCAGAGGACGCTCACGGGGATCCTGTATGCTCAGGACACTGACAATGATCAATATCTCCGGAAGGCAGGCACGTTTCTCCGCGGCCAGGATAATCCGCCCGAGACGGGGATCTACCGGCAGGCGTGCCAGCTTTTTACCCACCGGTGTCAGTTCGTCCTCCCCACCAAGAGCGCTCAGTTCATTTAACAGGCGAATCCCGTCATTGACATATCGCCGGTCCGGTTTGTCGATGAAGGGAAATGATGTTATTTCGCCAAGCCCCAGCGATTTCATTTGCAGAATGACCGAGGCGAGATTGGTACGCTGGATCTCGGGATCGGTAAACTCCGGCCTTGCCAGGAAATCATCTTCCGAGTAAAGACGAATACAGATCCCTTCTGCGACCCTGCCGCAACGGCCTTTTCTCTGCTCGGCCGAGGCCCGGGAGATCTTTTCCGTCGGTAATCGCTGCACCTTGCTGCGGCGGCTGTAACGGCTGATGCGGGCATAGCCACGGTCAATGACGTAATGAATGCCGGGAATTGTTAACGACGTTTCCGCGACGTTGGTCGCCAACACGATGTGGCGTCTCTTGTGGGGCCGGAAGATAGCCGACTGTCTCGCTGAACTCAGGCGTGAATATAACGGCAGGATATCCGTATCACGATAGTTTTGCTTGCCAAGCAGGCGCGCCGTCTCGTGAATTTCACGTTCACCCTCCAGAAAGATCAGGATATCGCCCCGCCCTTCCCGATTGAGCTCATCGACAGCTCCCAGCAACGCCCGATCTTCAGGGTTATCTTCTGCTTCATCATTGTTCGGGGGACGATAACGGACCTCGACCGGGTAGGTACGACCCGAGACTTCCACGACCGGCGCAGCATGAAAATGTTTTGAAAACCGATCCACATCAATTGTTGCCGAGGTGATAATCACTTTCAATTCCGGTCTTGCCGGCAACAGTTGCCGGATATAACCCAGTAAAAAATCAATATTCAGGCTGCGTTCATGCGCCTCGTCGATTATCAGCGTGTCGTACTGGAGTAATCGACGGTCCGACTGTAACTCGGCCAGCAGGATACCGTCAGTCATGACCTTGATGCAGGTTTCCGGTGCCGTCGTATCGGTGTGCCGCACCTTGTATGCGACAGCCTTGTTACGCACGTTCAGCTCTTCGCGGATTCTTGTGGCGACGGTCCTGGCAGCAATTCTCCGGGGCTGGGTATGACCGATCACGCCGTCAACTCCGCGTCCCATGGCGAGGCAAAGTCCGGGTAACTGCGTCGTCTTGCCGGAACCGGTATCACCACAGACGATAATGATCTGGTTCTCCGAAAGCGCCGCTTCAATTTCGCTGATACAGGCATGAATCGGCAACCCACCATTGAGATCCACGGCGGGAATGCCGGCGGCCCGTTTCGACCTGTATTTTTGCGCCCTGCCAATCGATTGCTGCAACCTTTTAACGGCCTTCTTATCGGTCCAGTCAATGGTATCAAGCTGGACCTTCAGCCGAGTGCGATCACGTATCGTGCATGCTGCTAATTGTTGCTGTAATTTCTGCTTCATTAGGGACACAATTCCGTATTAAATTCTATCAGATAATCAATAATTTACTTTGTAAATGAAAGCGCTGCTGGTAGGATTACTCGACAGTCAGGACAAGGGGTCTTATTATCCCGAGGGGAAATCGATGACAGTTGTAAATATCCGGTTCATCTGCCCATATATCACTGACCAGGTCATGGAATAAGAATAATTAATGTCCCTGAGTTTTGAAATCGCCGGTACCCAGATTGATGGGGCAAGAGACTATCAGGAAGATGCGTTCCTGGTCACCAACCTGACGGACGCTAACGGTTCACCCAGTGCGTTAGTTATTGTCGCCGACGGCATGGGCGGTCACGCCGCCGGTAATGTCGCCAGCAACATGGCTGTGCAGGCGTTCAACAAGCATGTTACCTCCAACTATCCTTCCGAATCACTCAGCGAGGTTTTGAACGAGGCCGTTCTGAAAGCCAATCATTCCATCGCCGAGACCGTCAAGGAAACACCGGCCCTGGAAGGAATGGGTTGCACCATGGTCGCCGCGGTGCTGGAGGGCAACAGTATTTACTGGGCCAGTGTCGGTGACAGCCACCTTTATCTCCTGCGTAACCGCGAGCTGAACAAGATCAACGCCGACCACAGCTATGGCGGCTTCCTGGACGCAATGGAAGCCGCCGGCACGCCGGTTGAAGCCGAGCCCGGCCTGTCCCGGAATATGTTGATGAGCGCCATCACCGGTTCCGATATTTCCGATATCGATTGCCCGGAAAAACCACTCGAGTTAAAGGATGGTGACAAAATACTGATCTGCAGTGACGGCCTGGACACTCTCAGTCACGGCAAGATTATCCAGTATATCGACTGGGCCGACAGCTCCAAGGAAGCAGCGGATGCATTACTGAATGCCGTCGAAGAGGTCGACATGCCCAAGCAGGACAACACCACGGCAGTAGTCATTTCTGTTAAAGACAAGGAGGTCGAAAAAGCCGTTCCCGCAGAAGAACCGGAAGTAGAGGATGAAGACGAAGATATTACCGATACGGGGTATAAAAGCGAATCTGCCGGGTCAGCGGAAGAAGAAGCACCGGTTGAGGAAATAGATCTCGAAGACACACTTGAAAATATTCCGCCGGAAGAAGCCCCTCCGGAGGCCCCGCCGGAAAAGGAAACACTACCACCAGCCCCTGGTGCAACGGTACCCCGTGCGGGTAACAAAGGGCTCCTCATAGGTATTGCGGCAGGCGTGGTAATCATGGTTGCCCTGGCCGGGTATTTTCTCGTCGGTGGAGAGCGCGAAAAAGAGGAAGCTGCGCCGCCGATGGCAGAGGAAAAAACCATGGAACCGGCTCCTGTCGAGGAAGCGGAAACCGTGGCAGAAGAACCCGCCCCCGTTGAAGAACCTGTTCCGCCGGAAGCGGAAGAACCGGCAGCCGCGGAAAGAGAAGAAACCGCTACCGAAACTGTTTCTGAACCGGCACCGCCGGCAGAGGAACCGGCCGTTGTCAAAGAAGAACCGACACAGGCGGCGGTTGACGGCGGTGTATTCCGTGACGATTTGAAGGCAGGGGGAAAAGGCCCGGCCATGGTGTGGGTGCCGGCCGGTTCATTTGAAATGGGCAGCCCCGGCGCTTCCCGTTTTACGGACGAACGGCCCCGACACAAGGTCGACATATCGAAATTTGCCATCAGCCAGCATGAAATTACCTTTGCGGAATACGACAAGTTCGCCAGGGCCACCGGTCGCAAGATCCCGGATAACCAGTACATGGACCGCGAGACCCACCCGGTCATCTATGTCTCCTGGGACGATGCCTATTATTATACCAGGTGGTTATCCGAGCAGACGGGCGAGACTTACCGCCTGCCGAGCGAGGCAGAATGGGAATATGCTGCATCGGGTGGTGAAAACTCTCCGTTCTGGTGGGGCTTCGATGAAAAACCGGGCATGGCACACTGTTTCGGCTGCGGCAGCCAGTTTGATCCGCGCAAACCGGCGAAAGTCGGCAGTTTTGAACCCAATCCCTACGGTATCTATGACACGTCTGGAAACGTGGCAGAATGGGTACACGATTGCTGGCACGAGAATTATGAAGGCGCACCGTCTGACGGCAGTGTCTGGGAAGGAGGCGACTGCTCCCAGCGAATCGCCCGGGGCGGCTCCTACATCAGCCCCATGCAATCTACGCGGGTCACCAAGCGTGACAAGTTCAGGTCCGACACCGGCTACGACCACATCGGCATAAGGGTGGTCAGGGAACCATAGAATCGGTGATTCGTGATAGGTTCTGGTAATAAACTACAAACCACTCATTACTCAACACTATTACTCACTGTGCCCGAGGTCCTTGCCAGGCGATACGCGATCACGCACTAACTGCTTGAGTTCCTTTGATTCCGGGAAATGCCCTGCTTCAGCCCGGGAAAAAAGCAGTTCCTCGTCCAGGTAGACCTCGAAAATACCGCCCTCCCCCGGCACCAGGGCTACTTCGCCCAGTTCGCCGCCAAAAGTCATCAACAACTCCTGCGCAAGCCACGCAGCGCGCAGGATAAACCGGCATTGCGTACAATAGACGATGCTCACACGGCGGGAATTTTTCCCGGAAACCATCCTGAATCACCCTTGTCAGATGTATTAACTCCACACGGTCGGAGAAGAATCATGAGACTGTACCAGAAGATTATAGCAACCCTCGTCACCTGTTCTTCGTTTGCGCTGGCGGCACCTGTAACACAGGCCGGCGGCCTGTCTTTCAGTATCAATTACCATGGTTTCAGTCATTACAGCGGCCATAAATTCCATGGATACTCGCCGCGTAATTTTTATTATTCACCCTATCGTTATTACCATTACAAGCCCTACAAGCGCTATTACCGACCAAAATTCAGGAGCCATTACAGGCATTACAACCATCGCGGGCATTACAACCATCGTGGTCACAACAAGCACTTCAGAAAACACGGTATCGGTCATTATAAACAGCATCATCTCGGCCGGGCCCTGAGCAGGAATCACTAGAAGAAATATAACACTTACTCTCCTCTATAAAGTAAAACCCGGTACCTTGGATACCGGGTTTTTTTGACCGGCAGATTCCCGTAATCAGGACGCCAACGGCTGTTGCCTTTTAGCGAGATAAAGGACCAGTAATATTGCCGGCAAGCCCAACAATCCCGCATACAGGAAAAAACTGGCATAGCCCGTCGCATCAACAACCATTCCCGAATAGCCACCGAGTATCTTGGCCGGCAGTGTCATTAACGAACTGAACAGGGCGTACTGCGTCGCGGTATAACTCTGGTTAGTCAAACTGGATAGATAGGCAATAAACGCCGATGTGGCAAAACCGCCGCTGAAATTATCAGCACTGACAACGACCGCAAGATACGCCAGGTCCGGGCCCTGCTTCGCCAACCAGACAAATAAAAGGTTTGTCAGTACCACCAGGATGGCACCTGCCAGTAACGGCCGCATAATACCGAAACGGAGGACAATGATCCCGCCAAGGCCGGCACCGAATATTGTCATGAAGAATCCAAACAGCTTGGTGACATTGGCAATGTCGGTCTTGCTGAAGCCCATATCCAGGTAGAATGGATTGGCCATGACACCCATGGTGATATCACTGATCCGGTAACAACTCACCAGGAGTAATATTATTAAAGCGTGTCTGCCGAAACGTTCAAAAAACTCGATAAAAGGCATGACTACTGCATCGACGAACCAGGCACTGACGCGGTTAAAGAGGTCCTTTTGACGGTTGATACCGAGACTCTGTTCCAGATTAGCCTCGCGTTCACGGTTCCCGTCCTGCCGATGCTCCGGTTCCCTCAGGATCAGGGTGGTTGTGACACCTACCAGCATCAGGCAGGCCATAGCTAGATAAGCAAAGGACCAGCTTTGAAAACTCGCCAGGTAAAACGCGCCCGCACCGGCAACAAGCAAGGCAACGCGATAGCCAAAAACGTAACTTGCCGCCATTGCCCCCTGGTAAGCCTTGTCTATCGCTTCAATCCGATAGGCATCAATGGTGACATCCTGGGTCGCGGAACCAAATGCGACGGTCAATGCAAATACGGTTATCAATTGGAGTTCATCAAGCGGATCGCAGATTGAAAGCCCTACAAGCCCGCCGCCGATCATGAACTGTGCCAGTATCATCCACGAACGCCTTTTTCCCAGGGCCTTGGTAAGTATCGGCAAGGGTAACCGATCTATCACCGGTGCCCAGAAAAACTTGATGGAATATGTGATCCCAATCCAGCTGAAAAACCCGATAGTTGTCAGTGCAACACCGGCATCTCGCAGCCATGCAGACAGTGTCGAGAAAACCAGCAGGAACGGGAGACCGGCAGAGAAACCCAGGAACACCATCGCGATGACACGCGGCTTGCTGTAAACATGAATCGCGTCGACCCAGCTCTGCTTGATAATCCCGGAATTATTCATTTACGCTTCCAATAAAGAGCGGATACCATACTGTAATGGCGACCGAAATAGAAAGAAAATTTCTGGTCACGAATGATTCGTGGAAAAAGGAAGTCACGTCAACTGCGGAATACACACAGGGATATCTGGCAACGGAGCGTTCATGTTCCATACGAATTCGTGTCGAACAGGACAGGGCGAGCCTGAATATCAAGAGCGCCACCCTGGGAATCAGCAGGAATGAATATGACTATCCGATCCCGCTTTCCGAGGCCAATGAAATATTGCAGGACCTTTGTATCAAGCCGTTACTGAAAAAAACACGTTATCACGTTCCACATGGGGCTCACGTATGGGAGATCGACGTATTCGACGGTGACAACAAGGGTCTGGTGGTGGCGGAAATTGAACTCGAGACTCAGGACGAGCTGTTTTCACGGCCGGACTGGCTTGGTGAAGAAGTCTCCGATGATCCGCGCTATTACAACGTTAGCCTGGTTGATCATCCCTACAATAAGTGGGACAAGTAAATCGGCTATCAATCTGAATTCAACGGTTTTTCTTCCGGCCGTTCGCTGATCCACACCAACACGCCGATTGGCCAGAGG
>DATIPP010000198.1:0-2670 GCA_035471825.1 Gammaproteobacteria bacterium | reverse complement strand
CTGGTCCGGCAGTTGATCCGCGAGCGGGCCAATAAAGGCCCGCCGCAGACCCAAACCTGTACCCTGTACAGGGTATTGCTTTTGCTTATGCAATGACATCAGTCAGCAAATCAGGCGCCGCACTTGCCCTCGCCACATTTGCCTTCGCTTTCTTTCTTGTCACCACATTTGCCTTCACCGCATTTGCCTTCTTCGCCCTTGTCACCACACTTGCCTTCTTCGCCCTTGTCACCACATTTTCCTTCATGGCTATCGGCGATCATATAACCGCTGGACAATTCGTTCATCTGGAACGGGTTGTCGGCGGCATTGGCAACGGGACTGGCAGCCATGGAAACGACAAATGTGGTACCAAGTACTGCTGCAACAGGTTTCAACTTCGATTTGTTTGACATGATGAGGAATCCTCCTGGATTGTTTAATTAACAGCCAGTTCCGGCTGCATATGAAAGATTATTGTCATGAGCTGAATGCTCTCCAGTCTGTAAACAGAACGTCAGGAACAAGTCCCCTATTGATGGGAAAACCGCCCCTTTTTATCTGGATACAGTTCCTGTTGACCAGAGGCCGGAACAAAAGTTTCACGGATCGGAATGCCCTTATTTAGGGCGCAAATGGGGAAACAGGATGACATCCCGGATGGATGCCGAATCGGTCAATAACATCACCAGCCGGTCGATGCCGATACCCTCACCGGCCGCCGGAGGCATACCGTATTCAAGGGCGGTGATATAATCTTCATCGAAATGCATCGCCTCCGGGTCACCGGCATCCTTGCCCTCGGCCTGCTTCCGGAACCGCTCGGCCTGGTCATCCGGGTCATTCAGTTCGGAAAAACCGTTGGCAATCTCGCGCCCGGCAAGGAAAAACTCGAACCGGTCCGTGACCGAGGGATCGTCATCGTTCTGCCGGGCTAGCGGTGATACTTCCGTCGGGAAATGCGTGATAAATGTCGGTTCGAGGAGACATGATTCGACGGTTTTCTCGAAAATCTCGATCAATATCTTTCCCGGACCAAAGTTATCCTGAATGGGAATATCAAGGTTTTTTGCAATGGCGGCCAGTGACTCGCGGCTCCCCAGGTCACCTTCGCTGATGTCCTTATTATAATGTATGACGGAGTCCCGGACCGTCATGTAACGGAACGGTCCGCCCAGGTCCCGGGTTTCACCCTGGTAAGTAATGCTGCTCCCGCCGGTTATCTCCCTTACCAGATTGCGTATCATGTCTTCCGTCAATTGCATCAGGTCAGTGTAATCGGCATAGGCCTCGTAAAATTCCAGCATGGTGAACTCGGGGTTGTGTCTGGGCGAAAGTCCCTCGTTCCGGAAACTCCGGTTGATCTCGAAAACTTTTTCGATACCGCCTATCAGTAATCGTTTCAGATACAGCTCCGGTGCAATACGCAGGAAAAGGTCCATCTCCAGGCTGTTGTGATATGTCTTGAACGGTCGTGCGGCCGCTCCGCCCGGAATGACATGCATCATTGGTGTTTCCACTTCCATAAAACCGGCGTCAACCAGGTACTGGCGGATAAAATTGATAACCGTGGAACGTATACGGAATGTTTCGCGGGTATCTTCATTGGTAATCAGGTCAAGATAACGTTGGCGGTAGCGTGCCTCCACATCCGTGAGTCCGTGGAATTTTTCCGGCATCGGTCGCAGTGATTTGGACAGGAGCGAAATATTATCCACATGCACACTCAATTCGCCCTTGTTGGTTTTCATTACCGTGCCTTCCGCACCAACGATGTCACCGATATCCCATTGTTTGAAATCCGCGTAGACGCCTTCCGGCAGATCATCCCGCCGGATATAAAGCTGTATCTTGCCGGACATGTCCTGGATATGGGAAAAAGCCGCCTTACCCATGACGCGCTTGCTCATCATCCGGCCGGCAACGGCTACGTGATGCGGTTCCGACTCGAGTTCTTCCTTTGATTTTTTATCGTAGGCGGCATGCAGGTCGGCAGCGAGCGAATCGCGCCGGAACTGATTGGGATAGGCACAGCCTTTCTCACGCATGGCCGCCAGATACTTGCGGCGTTCTTCAATCAAGTCATCTTCTGACATTGTCGCTCCCGATTATGGTTATTTTACTGATCCAGGAAATGAAACGTGAAACGTTAAGTGTGAACTGGATAAATTAACTTTTCACTTGTAGCTTTTTACTTACAAGCCTGACTTCAGGCTTGCCTCGATAAACCTGTCGAGATTGCCATCCAGCACTGCCTGGGTATTCCCGGTTTCCACGCCCGTGCGCAGGTCCTTGATACGCGACTGGTCAAGCACGTACGACCGGATCTGGCTTCCCCAGCCGATGTCTGCTTTGGATTCTTCCATTGCCTGTCTTTCGGAATCCCGTTTCTGCATTTCCAGTTCATACAGCTTCGCCCGCAACTGGCTCATGGCCTGGTCGCGATTCTTGTGTTGCGACCGCTGGTTCTGGCACTGAACCACGATCCCGGTCGGCAAATGGGTAATCCGGATCGCGGAATCGGTCTTGTTGACATGCTGGCCGCCCGCCCCGCTGGCACGGTAGGTATCCACGCGCAGATCCGCCGGGTTGATTTCAATCTCGACATTTTCATCGATTTCCGGTGAAACAAAAACCGAGGCAAACGACGTGTGCCGCTTGTTGTTGGCATCAAATGGCGACTTGCGCACC
>DATIPP010000197.1:0-15798 GCA_035471825.1 Gammaproteobacteria bacterium | reverse complement strand
TGTGCGATCACGAGACCGTGGTCCGGAACGATCCGCATCAGGTGATGAAACTGTCTCCGGATCGCAGTGATATCACTGAAGATATCGGCGTGATCGAATTCGATATTATTAATGATGAGGGTATTCGGCGAGTAGTGAACAAACTTGGAACGCTTGTCGAAGAACGCCGTGTCATATTCATCCGCCTCCACGACAAAGTACTCACCTCCGCCGCAACGGGCTGAACGACCGAAGTTTTCGGCGATACCGCCGATCATGAAACCGGGTTTCAGGCCGGCAACCTCAAGTATCCATGCCAGCATGGAGGTAGTCGTGGTCTTGCCGTGCGTGCCGGAAACCGCCAGAACATGCCTGTCCCTCAGGATCGTTTCACCCAGCCATTGCGCGCCCGAGGTAAACCGGATGCGGTTGTTCAGGAGATACTCTACGCAGGGGTTTCCCCGGCTCAGCGCATTACCCACCAGCACGAGATCCGGAGCAGGCTCGAGTTGGCACGGATCATATCCCTCGATTAACCCGATCCCCTGCCCGGCAAGCTGGGTGTTCATGGGAGGATAAACATTACTGTCCGAGCCGCTGACATCAAATCCCAGTTCACGCGCGAGCAACGCCAGCCCACCCATAAAGGTGCCGCATATACCCAGGATATGCAGCCGCATCAGATTTCCCTGCCCGGCAACAGGAGTGCAATTGAAATGGAAGTAATCACGATATAGGTAAGGGCAAACAGTATCCCCACTCCGAAACCCGTCTCAAGGGCATGCCTCAGGATATGACCCATTATCATGATGTTCCAGACTATCAGTCCAAGATAAGCCAGCATTGCCAGTAACTGAATAACGGCCAGTTCCTGCAGGTGAAGGCTGATAAAAAACAGCGGCAACGCTATCAGGCTCAATATGATTCCGGTCCCGGTCAGCGCCATCATGGTCTTGAGCCAGCGTTCGGGATGCCTGTTCAGTTGTAATACCGCCAGCGTAATGAGCGCAATCAGGGCAATCTCGACAATGCTGGCAAGGACCGCATTACCGGCCGTGGTACTGAAAAGCGCGAGCAGGAAATTCACTACGCCGGCGGCAAGCAGGCACATGCTGAGCAATTCAATGGAATTGGGCAATTCCTGTGGTTTGCCGCGTAACAGGCAAATTTTGAAGAATACCCGGAAAAGGGTTTTCAGCGCTTTCAGCATAAATTTTGACGAATCCGTTTCAATGAACCGCGCTGTTACAGTCTGCACCGGTAATCACCATAACCGAATTCCCTGTGCAATTGCAGTCTGTTGTCCCTGTCTATTGAATAGATGGACGGCATATTGATACCGTTGAACATGTGGGCCTTGACCTGCATATACGCACCCACTCTTGCGAAGGTAATCCTGTCACCGATCTCGGGTTCCCTGTTGAAAGTATAGTCGCCAAAGATATCGCCACTGAGACAACTTGCCCCGGCCAGTCGACAAGTGTAACCACCACCTGTAACCTCTTCCAAGATCATGGGCCGGTACTGATATTCAAATACCTCGGGCAAGTGATTGACACTGGTATCGAGCACGACAATTGTCCTGTCATGGTTCTCGAATTTGTCGATGACGGATCCGGCCAGGAATCCCGCATCACCGACGATTGCCTTGCCGGGTTCCACAAAAACCTCCAGCCCGGACTGTTCCCCGAGATCGCGGACAATCTCATCCAGCGGTGCCAGATCACCCTCCCTGTTGAAAAGATAACCTCCACCCAGATTAATCCACTGCAAGCGACGTAAAAAACCGGCCGGCAGATTTGTAACAACACCAGCGGATTTCACAAGTTCGGAGTAGTCACCGGACTCGCAATTGTTATGAATGAGAATACCATTGCTGCCTTCAAGATAATCCGGGTCTTCATCCAGGATCTTTTTCAACAGGGATACAGGCACACCGAGTTTTGAATATTCCCGGCAGGGATCGTATCGGGCATCCTCAACAAACGATTTTTCAGGATTCAGGCGCAGACCGAAATTGCCCCGCTGGAAATGTGGACGCAGCCTTTGCCATTGGGACAGTGAATTGAAATTGACATAGTCCCCGTCCTGGACAATATCCGCCACGGTTTTGTCCAGGCCGGGACTGGTGATATGTACGGGGGTACCTGTAGGTAGTATTTCGCGGGCGAGCTTGAATTCAAACAGGGAACTGGTTGAAAACCCGTCGACTTGTTTTGCAATTGTCTGCAACAGCCCGCTGCATGACATCGCCTTGACGGAATACAATACGCGCAAATGCCGGGACTTCTGATTATTCAGTATTTCCAGTTTTCTGCGGATAGTATTTTCATCATAGATATAGGCGGGTGTCCTGACAGGCAATTCCGACAATTGCAACTCAGGGGGGCTGTTGAACTGTTCTGCAAGTGGCATTGTCTTACAAATTTGACGCTGCGACCGACATCGGTCAGGATCAATTTCCTCCAGCTGAATTTCAAGAAAAAATTATGAATAAAAACACTTTCCGGTACGACATTACAGGTCTGATGTCCGGCATGATGCTGTTGATTGTTTCAACCGCAGGCCTTGCTGAAGAGGGGAATTCCCCCGATAAATACCTGCAGCCGGGTGATTTCACGCATGACGATTATGCCATGATTACAGATCACAAGGCGGAATATAATGATTGCCTGAATGAAAAAGCGGCCACCGCCATCGAAAACCAGACGGATCCGCGCCAGGTTGTCAATACGGCAATGCATGCCTGCGCCGGCATTCTCGAGGACCTGAACCGGCGCATGACAGACAGGAATGTACTTCCTGCCTTCCGGCAGGGATATATCAGGAAGGTCAACACCGAAGGCGCCAACAACGTCTTACGGGCTGTCATGATGGCCATGGCCAACAGGGAATCATCCCGGGAAGAGTAACCCCGCGTTATACCAGGTCGGGGAACAGGTAAGGCGCCATTTGTCTCAGGGCCTGTTCGTATACATTCCGCTTGAAGGCAACAACCTGTTTCAGCGGGTCCCAGTAATCGATCCAGCGCCAGCGATCGAACTCAGGCTTCTCCAGGGTATCCAGCCTGACATTGCTTTCATCCGCAGTAAGCCGGATCAGGTACCAGATCTGTTTCTGACCGATACATAGCGGATGGGTGTTATAGCGGATAAAATTCTTCGGTAGCCAGTAGCGTAACCAGTCATTCGTGCTGGCGATGATCTCGACATGGTTTGGAAGGAGGCCGACTTCTTCATGCAGTTCGCGAAACATCGCCACTTCGACTTCTTCGTTGGCCTTGATGCCGCCCTGAGGAAACTGCCAGGCATCCATGCCCCGCCGCCTGCCCCAGAAGAGCTTGCCGTCATCATTGGTTAACAGGATACCGACATTGGCCCTGAATCCTTCTGCATCAATCATTTTCTTGTTGCGTGTCCTGAATTGGCAATGATCTTTCCAAAAAATTCTCCATCTCGCAAATCAATATGTCACAATCCGCCCTGCAGCGGCGCCGTGACGCATCCTTAAACAACCACTTCGGACAACCAAAATCCATGAAACTGGCGATATTCGATCTGGACAATACATTGATTGGGGAAGACAGCGACCACCTCTGGGGACAGTACCTGTGTGAGCAGGGACTGATGGAGGGGGAAACACACAGCGCTGAACAAGAACGTTATTACGCCGATTACAAGGCAGGGAAACTCGACATACACGAGTTCCTGGCATTTCAACTGGCACCGCTTGCCGGTGTCGATATGGATGTGCTGCACAGCCGGCGGCGGCGATTTATCGAGGAGAAGATCAAACCTGTCGTGCTGGAAAAAGCAATTGATCTCGTCGATGAGCACAGACGTAAAGGTCACACGTTATTAATTGTCACCGCCACCAATCAATTTATCACGGAGCCGATAGCCGGCCTTTTTGGGGTCGACAACCTTATAGCGTCGGAGGCGGAGGTTAAAAACGGGGTCTACACCGGCAAGGCGAAAGGCATTCCCTCATACGCACGGGGAAAGGTGGAACGGCTGAAGATGTGGCTGAACGAACATGGTTACGAACCGGAGGAGAGCTGGTTTTACAGCGACTCGCACAATGACATACCGTTACTCAGGATCGTCACGCATCCCGTCGCGGTTGACCCGGATGACGTGCTGCTGGCAGAGGCCAAAAAGCAGGACTGGCCGGTGATTAGTCTTAGATAAGGGATATTAGCCACAAGCCACCGGATACCATAAAGATCCTATCCAGGGATCTTTGCTACTGCAGCCTTCTCTTCCTCCAGTTCCTTTTGGGTGGCTTCCATTTTTTGCCGGCTGAAGTCATCGATCTCGAGATTCTGTACGATCGAGTAATCACCGTTTTTGCAGGTCACCGGAAATGAATACATCAATCCTTCCGGAATTCCATAGCTGCCGTCACTTGGCACGGCCATGCTGACCCAGTCATCGTCCGGCGTGTCCAGTACCCAGTCATGGATATGATTGATGGCACCGTTCGCCGCCGAGGCGGCGCTGGAAGCGCCACGTGCCTCGATGATCTCGGCGCCGCGCTTGGCGACACGGGGAATGTATTCATTCTCGTACCAGTCCTGTTCCACCAGGTCTTTTGCCGGCTTGCCGGCGACAGTGGCGTGGCTGATGTCCGGGTACTGCGTGGTGGAATGGTTACCCCAGATAATCATTTTCCGGATCTCGCTGACGGTGGAGCCGGTCTTCGCCGCAAGCTGCGCCAGGGCACGATTATGGTCCAGCCGGGTCAATGCCGTGAAGTTGCGGTTATCGAGATCCGGTGCACTGATCATCGCCGTGTGGGCATTGGTATTGGCGGGATTTCCCACCACCACGACTTTAACGTCGCGACTGGCATTATCATTTAATGCCCTGCCCTGCACCTTGAATATTCCGCCGTTGGCTTCCAGCAAATCACTGCGCTCCATGCCGGGGCCGCGCGGCTTGGCACCAACCAGCAAGGCATAGTCGGCATCCTTGAAGGCGGTATTGGCGTCATCGGACAAAACGAAATCGGAAATCAGCGGGTAGGCGCAATCATCCAGTTCCATGACGGTGCCTTCCAGTGCCTTCATCGCCGGTGTGACTTCCAGCAGTTGCAGGATCACGGGCTGGTCCTGTCCGAGCATTTCACCCGAGGCGATCCTGAACAGGAGTGAATAACATATCTGGCCGGCAGCGCCGGTCACTGCGACACGGACGGGTGATTTCATAAGATCGACTCCATCTATTACATTTTATGTTTAACGTTTAGTATTTGACGTTGTAAATTATACGTTTCAGAATTTTATATGACTGCATTTGATAATCAGACTTAATATTCTGTTACCTGATCAGACCCGTTTGTCAATCGGCACGTAGTCGCGTTGCTTCACACCGATATAGAGTTGCCGTGGTCGGCCGATCCGGAAGTCCGCGTCTTCCATCATTTCCAGCCATTGCGCGATCCAGCCCGAGGAACGGGCCAGCGCAAACATTACCGTATACATGCTGGTCGGTATGCCCAAAGCCTTGAGGATGATTCCGGAATAAAAGTCCACGTTTGGATACAGCTTGCGCTCGATAAAATAATCGTCCTTCAACGCAATCTCTTCCAGTTCCATGGCAATATCGAACAATGGCTGATCCACCGTGTCGACCTCTTCCAGCAGATCATGGCAGACCTGGCGAATAATCTTCGCGCGGGGATCGTAATTCTTGTAAACACGGTGTCCGAATCCCATCAGGCGGAATGGATCGTCCTTGTCCTTGGCGCGGGCAATGTATTTCGGGATGTTTTTCGGATCCCCGATCTCGGACAGCATCCTCAACACGGCCTCGTTGGCACCGCCATGCGCACGTCCCCAGAGCGTCACGATTCCGGCGGCGATACAGGCAAAGGGATTGGCCTCGGCGCTGCCAGACAGGCGTACCGTGGAGGTGGAGGCGTTCTGTTCGTGATCGGCGTGCAGTATCAGGAGCAGATCCAGTGCCTTGATGGCGACCGGGTTGGGTACATAGGGCCGGTTGGGAAGCGAGAACATCATGTTGAGAAAGTTCTCGACGTAACCGAGGTCATCCCTGGAATAGACAAACGGATGCCCGACGGCGTGCTTGTAACAATGCGCCGCAAGGATGGGCATTTTTGCAATGACGCGTTTTGCCGTCAGGTCACGATCAACCGGATCGTTTATATCAAGTGCTTCGTGATAATAGGACGACAGTGCACCGGTAATCCCGACTAGTATGGACATCGGGTGCGCATCGTAACGATAGCCCGTATAAAACCGCTCCAGGTGTTCGTGTACCAGGTTACGGCGGTTCAGCTCGGCGCGGAATTCATCGTATTGCTCGCGGGTCGGCAGTTCCCCGTAAAGCAGCAGGTAGCATACCTCGAGATAAGTGCTTTGCTCCGCCAGTTGTTCGATCGGGTAACCGCGATGCAAAAGAATACCCTGTTCGCCGTCCAGGTAGGTGATGGCGCTGCGGCAGGACGCCGTGGTGGTATAACCGGGGTCGAATGTGAAAAATCCCAGTTCATTGTAAAGGGCCTTGGTATCGATCACCGGGACACCATAGGTGCCGCGTATTACCGGGCACTCGAGTTTCTTCCCCGTTTTGTTATCAATTATCGTGACCGTATCGGACATGAATGAACCCTCCCTGCGCCGGTTGTCTTGTTATTATTCAGATTATTGTTTCAGGCACGCAAGCGAACAGCATACCGCAGTGTATTGCATTGCAGCAAGACTCCATGATTCGCCATCCTGTGTCAATTCGCCCGGTCCTGAAAAAACGGAAAGTTTGTCTAAACTTGAAACGGTAAAGAATGAATCAACATCAAGTGGCGTACACAGGTTTCAGTTAAGCTTGTAAATTCATTAAAAAATTACTGGAATTCAGGCGGATACAATTATAATTTTCATCTGAATCAGGCATAATCGGGAGCAAATGGATAAAGACATTCCGTCCTATCTCTACAGCGGCAACGCCTGGTTCATAGAGGAGTTGTACGAGTCTTTCCTGGCCGATCCTGACAGTGTCGATGGTGACTGGCGTGCCTGTTTCGAGCAACTCCAGTCAACCGAGCCTGGCGCCGCTCCCGACGTCGCCCATACACCCATCCAGCAGGCCTTCTACGAGGCCGGCAAACAGGGCCGTTCAAGCACCACCCCCCAAGTCGACAGCAACACGCTGGCCGAACACCAGAAACAGGTAGCGGTACTGCAAATGATCAATGCCTACCGCTTTCGCGGACACCGCCAGGCCGATCTCGATCCGCTGAAACAATACGGGCGCCCGGACGTGCCGGAACTCGATCCGGCATTTCACGGGCTGACCGAGGCCGACATGAACAGCTCGTATAACACCGGTTCCCTGCAGGCCGACGAGCCGGAACTGCCGCTGAGCGAGATCCTGTCCATCATCAAGTCGACTTATTGCGGGACCATTGGTGCCGAATACATGCACATTAATGAAACCGAGCAGAAACGCTGGATTCAACAGCGCCTGGAAGGCTGCCGGGGGACTTCCACCTTTGACCGGGACAAGAAGCTGCGCGTACTGGGCAAGGTGATCGCTGCCAATGCACTGGAAGAATACCTGCACACGAAATACGTCGGACAGAAACGTTTTTCCCTGGAGGGGGGTGAAAGTTTGATCCCGCTGCTGGACGAGGTGATACAAGATGGTGGCAGGCAGGAAATCCGGGAGATCGTTATCGGCATGGCCCATCGAGGCCGCCTGAACGTGCTGGTCAACACCATCGGCAAACTGCCGAGTGACTTGTTCAGCGAGTTCGAGGGCAAGGCCGGCGGTGACGATGAAAACGGCACGGGCGATGTCAAGTACCACCTCGGTTATTCCTCCGACATCCAGACCCGGGGTGGTCCCGTCCACCTGACACTGGCATTCAATCCGTCACACCTGGAGATCATCGATCCCGTGGTCGAGGGGTCGGTGCGCGCACGCCAGGAACGGCGCCGGGATTACAGTCACAACCAGGTGCTGCCCGTATTGATCCACGGCGATGCCGCCTTCGCCGGCCAGGGCGTGGTCATGGAGACCTTCAATCTGTCCCAGACCCGCGGTTACTCCACCGGCGGCACGGTGCATATCATCGTGAACAACCAGATCGGTTTTACCACCAGTGATCCACTGGACTCGCGTTCAACGCTTTATTGCACGGACGTCGCCAAAATGGTCCAGGCACCAATCTTCCACGTCAATGGTGACGATCCGGAAGCAGTGGTGTTCGTTGCCAAGCTGGCGCTTGATTACCGCATGGCATTCAACAAGGACGTGGTCATCGACCTGATTTGCTTTCGCAAACACGGTCACAGTGAAGCGGATGAACCATCCGCGACCCAGCCGATCATGTACAAGCGCATCAAGCAGCATCCCGGCGTCCGGAAGCTCTATACCGATCAATTGATCAACGAGAAAATCATCAGCCAGGATGACGCAGACAAATTCGTTGACGAATACAGCGAGTCACTGGAATCCAATCACGCCGTTGCCGGACCACAGGCGGAAAATATCAGCCATGACTTTTTAATCAATTACTCGCCCTACCGCGGCACACACTGGGACACAGTGACAGACACGACACTGGATGAGGATACGGTCTACCGCCTGGCCGGGCGGATCACCGATGTCCCGGAATCGATCAAGCTCCATCCGACCGTGAAACGCATCATCGACGGTCGCAAGCGGATGAGCCTGGGCGAGATACCGATGGACTGGGGATTCGCAGAAACCATGGCCTACGCCTCGTTGCTCGATGCCGGCCACCCGATCCGGATCTCCGGCCAGGACAGTGCGCGCGGCACTTTTTTCCATCGGCATGCAGTGGTCCACGACAGGGAAACCGGTGAAAAATACCTGCCGTTGCAACACATTCGCGACAACCAGCCGAATTTCCTGATCATCAATTCCATCCTGTCCGAGGAAGCCGTGCTGGGCTATGAATACGGTTACAGCAGCGCCGAGCCGAATTCGCTGGTGATCTGGGAGGCGCAATTCGGTGATTTCGCCAACGGCGCCCAGGTAGTCATCGATCAATTCATCAGCTCCTGCGAGGCGAAGTGGGGCCGCTATTGCGGACTGACAGTATTGCTGCCGCACGGCTATGACGGCCAGGGACCGGAACATTCCTCCGCGCGCCTGGAACGCTTCCTGCAACTCTGTGCCCAGGAAAACATGCAGGTGTGTGTCCCCAGTACCGCCGGGCAGATGTTTCACATGTTGCGACGGCAGGTGCTCAGGCCCTATCGCAAACCGCTCATCGTAATGAGTCCAAAAAGCCTGTTACGCAACAAGCTTTCCACTTCGCCATTAACCGAATTAAGCGAAGGCCGGTTCCGTATAGTGATCGACGAGATCGACAACCTCAATCCTGCCGATATCACGCGCCTGCTGTTCTGTTCCGGCAAGGTCTATTACGATCTGCTTGAGGCACGGCGGGAAAACGGCATCGACAATATCGCCATTGCCCGCATCGAGCAGCTGTTTCCTTTCCCCCGCGATGCCGTGAAACGCGTACTCAGTCGCTATAAAAACCTGAAGGAAGTGGTGTGGGTACAGGAAGAACCGAAAAACCAGGGTAGTTGGTATTATATGCAATCACGCGGAACGATGATTGGCTGTCTTGGTGACAACCATACTTTCGGTTATGCCGGCCGTCATTACTCGGCCTCGCCCGCCGTGGGCTCGATGGCCAAACACCAGGCGCAACAAAAACAACTGGTGGATGACGCTCTGAAACTGGACAAACTCGAAGTGACCTTTAAAAAGAATGTCATTCAGGCATCATAGTGTCACACTAGAACCTATCTAAAAATTCTGCACGGTCGCCACAAACGCTACTGTCGTGGCGGGGCGGAATTTTGAGATAGGTTCCAAGCAATAACCAGAGTTGGGGCAATCGCCCGGGGAGAAAATCGTGCTGGTAGAAGTCAAGGTTCCGGTCCTTGCAGAATCCGTGGCAGAAGCCACCCTGCTGAACTGGCACAAAAAAGTCGGCGACAAGGTCAGCCGCGGAGACAGCCTGATCGACATCGAAACCGACAAGGTCACGCTTGAAGTCGCCGCACCAAACAACGGTGTCCTCGCTGAAATCGTGAAACAGGACGGCGAAGATGTGAAAAGCGACGAAGTAATCGCCCGGATAGAGACCGAAGCCGGCAAGGCGGAGACTGTCCCGGAAAAACCGGGAAGCACCGCCGAACCGGAACGTACGCCGGAATCTTCACCGGAACCGGCACAACCGGCGGCAGCAAGCAGGGAAACGCAGGCGCCTCCGGGCCCGGCACAACAGAGTATGCCCGGCATGGAATCACCGGCGCCCCGCCTCAGCCCGGCGGTTCGCAACCTGCTTCAGCAACACCAGTTGCAACCGGAAGATATCGAAACCGCTGACCCCGGCGGCCGTATCACCAAGGAAGATGTCCTGAATCACATCGCGAAAAGCGGGGGCGAAGCGCCGAAAAAGGCGCCCGAACCGCCCGCTAAAGAAACACAGGCACCTCCCCCGGCAACCGGCACACCACCACCTTCGCAAAAACCGGCACCGGCGACCGGGGAAAAACCAGGGCCCGCTGTGGAGGAAAAAAAGGAAGCCGCGACACAAGAACGAGCAACAACACCTTCGGCATCTGCGCCGGCAAAACCGGCGGAATCGCGCCGGGAGGAATCACCCGCGCAGGCAGAGGTCGCCGCACCTCCACCCCCCAAAGGCGGCGCTGCCCGTCCTGAAAAACGCGTGCCGATGACGCGGCTGCGCAAACGGGCCGCCGAGCGCCTGTTGATGGCTCAGCACGAGAACGCCATCCTGACCACATTCAACGAGGTCAACATGCAACCGGTGATAGAATTGCGCAACCGTTACAAGCAGGAGTTCGAGGAAACGCACGGTGTAAAACTCGGCTTCATGTCCTTCTTCACCAAGGCAACGGTCGAGGCGCTCAAGAAGTTTCCGATCATCAATGCCTCGATCGATGGTGAAGACATTATCTATCACGGTTATTTCGATATCGGCATCGCCGTCAGTTCGCCCCGCGGACTGGTGGTTCCCATAATCCGCGACGCGGACTCACTGTCGTTCGCAAAAATAGAATCCACCATCCGGGGTTTCGGTGAAAAGGCGCGTGACGGAAAACTGACGATGGACGATCTCACCGGCGGGACATTCACCATCACAAACGGCGGCGTCTTCGGCTCCATGTTGTCTACCCCGATTATCAACCCCCCACAAAGTGCGATCCTCGGCATGCACAAGATGCAGGAACGCCCGGTGGCGGAGAACGGCGAAGTTGTGATCCGTCCGATCATGTACCTGGCCCTGTCTTATGATCATCGCATTATCGACGGCCGCGAAGCCGTGCAGTTTCTGGTCGCCATCAAGGAACAGATCGAGGAACCGACCCGTTTACTGTTACAGGTCTGACACAATATGCAGCATTATGATGTCGTAATCATCGGTGCCGGTCCCGGCGGCTACGTGGCGGCCATCCGCTGTGCCCAGTTGGGACTGTCGACAGCGGTCGTCGAGGGCTGGTTAAACGAGGAAGGGAACCCGGCGCTGGGCGGCACCTGCCTCAATGTCGGATGTATTCCCTCCAAGGCACTGCTGGATTCCTCGCATCATTTCACCTACATCAAGAACGAGGCCATGGAACACGGCATCAACGTGAGCGGCGTCAGCATGGACGTCAACCGCATGATTGCGCGCAAGGCCAAGATCGTCAAAATGCTGACGCAGGGAATCGCAGGACTGTTTCGCAAGAACAAGATTGAATGGCTACAGGGGCACGGCCGCCTGCTGGCGGACAATAAGGTCGAGATCACACCGGTTGCCGATGAGAACGCGGAAACATCGGTCGTGGCCGCGCGACATATCATCATAGCGACCGGCTCCGTTCCCGCGCGCATACCTCCGGCCCGTGTCGACCAGGACAAGATCGTCGACTCCACAGGGGCGCTGTCATTCAACCAGGCGCCGCGAACGCTGGGCGTTATCGGCGCCGGCGTTATCGGCCTGGAACTCGGCAGTGTCTGGAAACGCCTGGGCTCCGAGGTCATCATCCTTGAGGCCCTGGAAGAATTCCTCCCTGCCGTGGACCGTCAGATTGCCAACGATGCCTGGAAAACATTCCAGAAACAGGGACTCGATATCCGGATGGGGACCCGCGTCACCGGCACCGGCTCCAACAACCAGCAGGTCATCGTCACCTACGAAGACAGCGAGGGCAAACACCAGATTAACGTCGACAAATTAATCGTGGCCGTCGGCCGGCAACCGAACACGGCCGGGCTCGGCGCCGATGAATGTGGTCTGGCCATGGACGCGCGCGGCTTTATCGAAGTCGATGAACACTGCCAGACCAACCTGCCGAACGTGTATGCCATCGGCGATGTCGTGCGGGGACCGATGCTTGCGCACAAGGCGATGGATGAAGGCGTCATGGTGGCAGAACAGATTGCCGGTCAACCGGGTCACATCAACTATGACGTTATTCCATGGGTGATCTATACCTGGCCCGAGATCGCCTGGGTCGGCAAAACAGAACAGCAATTGAAAGACGAAGGCGTTGAGGTGCGCAGCGGATTTTTCCCGTTTGCAGCCAGCGGCCGGGCACGGGCCATGGGCGATACCGGCGGCATGATAAAAATCATCGGGGACGCCGGTACCGATCGCATACTCGGCGTGCATATCATCGGACCCAATGCCTCGGAACTACTTGCCGAAGCGGTCGTTGCGATGGAATTCGAGGGCAGTACCGAAGATATTGCCAGGACCATTCACGCCCACCCGACGTTGTCGGAAGCCATGCATGAAGCAGCGCTGGCAGTCGACAAACGGACTCTGCATATCTAAAAAAGATACACGTCCCTGTGTATGAATATCAGTGTTTCCAGATTCCAGGGGAGCAGGAATTCACACTGATAGAGGAGGTAATAAGCAATCCCTAATTCCAGCTCTGCAGCTTGATCTTCCAGCTGCCGTCTTTCTGCCGTTCCAACACGCTGTACATGTTCCCGTCAAAGCGAATTGTGTCGCCTTTCGCGGTGTAACGCGTCGCTTCCCACAGGGCAGACTGATAAACCGTGTCGCCGTCCCGTTCCGTGTTAACCGGATACAGGTTGAAATCATTCACGCCGACACTGTGCAAACCGTCCCAGTAGGACTTGATGGCAACCGGGTCCGACAGGATCTCGCTGCTCGGCGGCATGATGACGGCATCGCTGGTATACAGTTCACCCAGCTCCCGGGTATCACCCCGGTTGAACGCCGATAACCAGCGATGGTTACTCGCCTCGATCGACGCCGATTCTTCGTTGACTCCCATGACTGCCGGTACGACAGCCAGGGTTATTAATAAAGCACAAACTGTTGATATCACTTTCATTGCCAATCTCCTTAATGTGATGGCTAGGTAATTCCCGCAATATCAACAGGGGCCCCTGTTATGATGCGTTGCACAAAAGATAGTTCCGATCAATATTGTTTACAATGACTTATTAATGTATAAATTGTTTACTATTAAGAAACAATCAACCATTTCATGGATAAACTCAACAGCATGCGGGTGTTTGCCGAAGTTGCCCGGCTGGGAAGTTACACCGCCGCCGCCGAGGAACTCGGCATCTCCCGCGCCATGGCCTCCAGGCATGTCAATCAACTGGAGGACAGTCTCAATGTCCGGCTTTTCAATCGCACGACCCGGCACATCAGTTTGACCGAGGTGGGCAGGTCCTACCACGAGCGCGTGAAACTGATCCTGGGTGAACTGGAAGATACCGAACGCGCCATCACGGAACTCCATTCCGAACCGCGCGGGACCCTGAAGATCATGGCCCCTCCATCCTTCGGTTCGTTTCATCTGGCCAGGGCGATCTCTGCCTACAAGGAACTGTACCCGGATGTCATCATCGAGATGATCCTGACCGACCGCACTCCCGATCTGGTCGAGGAAGGGATTGATCTGGCGATCGTGCTGGGCGAACTGGATGATTCCAGTCTCATCGCCCGTCACATCGCTACCAGCCGGCGGGTTGTTTGCGGCGCGCAGGAGTACCTGAATAAATCCGGTATCCCGCAAACGCCGGAGGAACTGGAACAGCACAATTGCCTGACATTAACGCACCGCAGTCCATTATCCGACTGGCGTTTTATTATCGATGGCAGGGAGATCAAGTTTTATCCGGACGGAAACTTCAAATCCAATACCGCCGATCCGCTTCGCATCGCGGCGATAAACGGCTGCGGACTGGTACAACTGCCCAGTTACATGGTGGGACTGGATATTCAATCAACGCGGTTGCAACCGCTGCTGGAACAGTTTGAACCCGAGGAGCTTCCTATTTCCGCCGTTTACGTTCACCGGCGACACCTGTCGACAAAGATCCGTACCTTTGTTGATTTTATCTGCGATCGTTTCCTGCCAACGCCATACTGGGACAACTGGATCCCGGAATCCTGATCGTTAATCGGCCGACTGGAGTCGAAATAGTGTTTCTGATACTATCAGAACATGTTTTTGTGCACTGCAGCGTAATCAGTGCATCCAGATTAAATAAAAATTATCGTCGAAATCTCTCACCAGCTTGAGAAGAGGAACTATACATGACAGAGAACGCAGTTATCGTTGCTGCCGGTCGTACGGCGGTCGGTAGTTTCGGAGGTACGCTATCAACCATTCCCGCACATTCACTGGGCGCCAGGGTCATCAGTGCCTTGTTGGAGAATTCCGGCGTCAAGCCGGACCAGGTGAATGAAGTCATCCTCGGGAATGTCCTGACCGCCGGTGCCGGCATGAACCCCGCACGCCAGGCATCAATAGGTGCCGGTATTCCGGAAACCGTACCTTCGATGACCATCAACAAGGTTTGCGGAAGTGGTCTTAAGGCGGTTGCTCTTGCCGCGCTGTCCATCCGCGCCGGTGACGCTGATATTATCGTCGCCGGTGGCCAGGAAAACATGAGCCTGGCCCCGCATGTCTTGCCTAATTCCAGAACTGGCCAGAAAATGGGTGACTGGAAACTGATCGACAGCATGATTAACGACGGTCTGTTTGATGTTTTCAACCAGTGCCATATGGGTATCACCGCCGAAAACATCGTGAAGAAATACGATATCTCGCGCGAGGAGCAGGATGAATTCGCCGCCGCCTCGCAGAATAAAGCCGAGGCCGCCATCAAGGCAGGCAAATTCAAGGACGAGATCATTCCTGTCGAGATCCCGCAACGTAAAGGTGATCCAGTCGTATTCGATACCGACGAATTTCCACGTGCCGGCGTTACGGCAGAGTCATTGAGCAAGCTTCGCCCGGCATTCGATAAAGATGGCACGGTGACAGCCGGCAATGCCTCCGGCATTAATGACGGCGCCGCCGCAGTTATTGTCATGAGTGAGAGCAAGGCGAAGGAACTTGGCCTGACGCCTATCGCGCGCATAGCCGCTTACGGCACCGCCGGCGTTGATCCGGCCATCATGGGCACCGGCCCGGTCCCGGCCAGCAAGCTGTGTCTCAAGCGTGCCGGCTGGGATGTCGATGATCTCGACCTGATTGAAGCCAATGAAGCCTTTGCCGCACAGGCTATATCCGTCAACCGTGACATGGGCTGGGATACCGGCAAGGTGAACGTTAACGGTGGCGCGATTGCCATTGGCCACCCAATCGGGGCATCCGGTTGCCGGATATTGGTGACATTACTCCATGAAATGAAACGCAGTGATGCCAAAAAAGGCTTTGCCACTTTATGTATCGGTGGTGGACAGGGTGTTGCACTGGCAGTAGAGGGGTAATCAACATGGCGAATCTGAAAGGAAAAGTAGCTTTGG
>DATIPP010000196.1:0-1687 GCA_035471825.1 Gammaproteobacteria bacterium | reverse complement strand
GCGGCATGAAAACAAATTTCGGTGACCCTCATCGCAACCTTGTGGATTTTGCCCATGTGCCGGTAGTGAAACGCATTACCCGAATGCCGGTGTGTATTGATCCGTCCCATTCCGTCGGTAATCGAAGTGCCTCACCTGACTATATCCTTGATGTTATGCATGCGACGGCACAGGGTGTCATTGCCGGTGCCAACATGGTGCTGGCGGATTTTCACCCGGAACCGACCAAGGCATTGGTGGACGGGCCACAGGCCCTGCTGTTAAAAGAGTTGCCGTGGTTCCTGGAAGATATCCGGATTGCGCGGGAAACCTACCTGCAGCGATGTAAACTGGCAGAACAATACTCCGCCTGATTTTAATTCTTGTCAGACGGACGGTGTTCGCCGGCCGGGATTATACTGACATCCCAGTGATCCAGTCCCCACCTGATAACGTCACTGACTGCAGCATCTGCCAGCTGTGGGTCCGGTTTCTGGCCCAGGAATGCCAGCGCGTTGGTCAGGACCCGGGCCCCTTGGGCAACATCAATCCCCGGGGCATTATTCTGTTTACTGATTTTTCGTCCGGTGTCATCAATTGCCACGGGTAAATGCAGGTAACCGGGTACGGAATACTCAAGCATACGCTGCAGGTAAATCTGCCTGGGCGTGGAGTCTATGAGATCTGCACCTCGTACGACCTCTGTAACACCCTGGTCGGTATCATCGATAATGACAGCGAGATGATAAGCCGTCATACCGTCCGCGCGTCTAATGATAAAGTCACCCACTTCATCTTCCAGTGACTGGATATATTTTCCCGTGACAGTATCTTCGAATTCAATCCGGGTATCGTCAGTGCGTATTCGCAGGGAGCTGTTAGTGCGGTTGTGTGAGGGGCCGTTACGGCATGTGCCGGGATAGGGTTTGCCCCTGGTTTCCCTGCGGGTGCAGGTGCAGGGATATACCAGGCCTGTTGATTGCAGCCTTGCCAGTTCTTCCCGGTACCTGTCTTCACGTTGACTTTGAATGACAACCTCACCGTCCCAGGTCAGGCCGAGTTGTTCCAGGGTATTCAGGATTAATTCCGTTGCTCCCTCTACGACACGAAAACGATCGCTGTCCTCAATGCGAACCAGCCATTCGCCATGCTGGCTTTTCGCCTGAAGATAACTGCCGAGAGCTGCAACAATGGAACCGAAATGCAGCGGCCCGCTGGGAGCCGGTGCAAAACGACCAACATAATCAGTCACAAGTAAAAAGTATAAAGTGAAAAGTCAAAAAATTCTTTCTACTTTCAATTTTTATCTTTTAACTTGGGCTAAGTGTTAACTTAGCCCAAATGGCGTTCCTTGATTTCGTCCAGTGTCTTGCAATCGATGCACAGTGTGGCGGTAGGCCTGGCTTCCAGCCGGCGTACACCGATTTCAACACCGCAAATTTCACAGTAGCCGTAATCGCCATTCTCCAGCGCCATCAGGGATTCATCGATCTTCTTTATCAGTTTGCGTTCACGATCCCGGGTACGTAACTCCAGGGCAAATTCTTCCTCCTGGGTAGCCCGGTCATTGGGATCCGGAAAATTGGAAGCCTCATCACGCATATCATGGACAGTACGATCGACTTCTTCCATCACGTCACCTTTCCAGATCAGCAGCAGTTGACGGAAATGTTCCGCCTGGTCTGGGCCCATGTAATCTTCACCGCTT
>DATIPP010000195.1:0-4787 GCA_035471825.1 Gammaproteobacteria bacterium | reverse complement strand
GGTTGAGGGAGCCGCGCGTGCCCGGATCATGCAATTCATCGATAACGAAGACTCCTTTTCTGCAGAAGCGGAACTGCTCGAGTCAAAATACCAGGATGATCGGGAACTCGATGTCCTTTGCCGTTCCGCTATCAACCAGTTCGATCAATACGTCAAGCTGAACAAGAAGGTCCCGCCCGAGATCACCTCGTCATTGTCGGGGATCGATGATGCCAGCCGGCTGGCTGACACTATCGCCGCCCACATGTCGATCAAGATCGAGGAAAAGCAGCAGGTCCTTGAATACATCAATATCGGTGAACGCCTCGAATACATCATCGGCTTGATGGAAGCCGAAATTGACCTGCTGCAGGTGGAAAAGCGAATCCGCGGCCGCGTGAAATCGCAAATGGAAAAAAGCCAGCGCGAATATTACCTGAACGAACAGATGAAGGCTATCCAGAAGGAACTGGGCGACATGGATGAAGTTCCCAACGAAGTCGAGGAGCTGGCCAGGAAGATTGAAAAGGCCGGTATGCCGAAAGAGGCGAAGGCCAAGGCCGAGTCCGAGTTGAACAAGCTCCGGATGATGTCACCCATGTCGGCCGAAGCGACAGTCGTCAGGAATTATGTCGACTGGCTCGCCAGCGTCCCCTGGAAAAAGCGCAGCAAGATCAGTCGGGATATCGAAAAAGCCTCGAAGATTCTCGAGGCCGATCACTACGGGCTGGAGAAGGTCAAGGAACGCATCCTTGAATACCTTGCCGTGCAAAACCGCGTACGCAAGATGAAAGGCCCCATTCTCTGCCTGGTCGGACCACCGGGTGTCGGCAAGACCTCCCTCGGCCGGTCCATCGCGCGCGCCACCAACCGCAAGTTTGTGCGCATGTCGCTCGGCGGCATGCGGGACGAGGCCGAGATCCGCGGCCACCGCCGGACCTATATCGGCTCCATGCCGGGCAAGATCATCCAGAGCATGGCCAAGGCCGGCAAGCGTAACCCGCTATTCCTGCTGGACGAGGTTGACAAGATGGCCATGGATTTTCGCGGTGATCCGGCATCGGCCCTGCTGGAAGTACTGGATCCCGAACAGAACCACACGTTTAACGATCATTATCTCGAGGTCGATTATGATCTCTCCGAGGTCATGTTCGTCACGACCGCCAACAGCCTGAACATACCGGCACCGTTACTCGACCGTATGGAAGTGATCCGGATTTCGGGTTACACCGAGGACGAGAAGGTCAATATTGCGACCAAGTACCTGATCCCGAAACAACTGGAATCGAACGGCCTGAAGCCGGAAGAGATCAAGATCAGTGAAGCGACCATCAAGGATATTATCCGGCACTACACCAGGGAGGCCGGCGTCCGAAACCTTGAACGAGAGATCGCCAATATTTGCCGCAAGGTAGTCAAGCAGATCCTGCTCAAGCCGACCGACAAGCAGGTCACCATCACCCCGCGTCGCCTGGAAAAACTGATTGGTGTCAAACGGTACCGTTACGGTCGTGCCGAGGAACAGGACCGCGTCGGCCAGGTCACGGGTCTCGCCTGGACGGAAGTCGGCGGCGATTTACTCACCATCGAGGCTGCGGTAGTTACCGGCAAGGGCAAGGCGACCCATACCGGCCAGCTCGGCGATGTCATGAAAGAATCCATCGAGGCGGCCATGACGGTTGTCAGGAGCCGCAGTGAGTTACTCGGTATTGAGCCCGATTTCTACAAGGAGCACGATTTTCATGTGCACGTGCCCGAAGGAGCCACTCCGAAAGACGGGCCCAGCGCCGGTGTCGCCATGTGCACGGCACTGGTATCTGCGCTGACGTCGATTCGCGTCCGCGCCAATGTCGCCATGACCGGCGAGATCACGTTGCGCGGCGAAGTACTGCCTATCGGGGGGCTGAAGGAAAAACTACTGGCCGCTCACCGCGGAGGGATTGATACGGTCATTATTCCGTCGGAAAACGAACGTGAGCTTTCGGAGATTCCGAAAAACATAAAACAGAATCTTGATATACGTCCGGTACGCTGGATCGACGAAGTCCTGGAGATCGCTTTGCAGAGAATGCCCGCTTCCTTGCCGGGTATTCAGAAGTCTGAGGAGATGGTCAAACAGGATGAATCGGCTAAAGATCAAAAAAGTGATGCGCTTAGACCACATTGATAAAGTTGTTTGAATCAAAATCTGTGAAAAGCAACACTTTTTTAAAGCCCTGTCTGCTTGACGTATATCAGGCCAGTTGGTATAAAACTCGCGCTGGGATTGAATCTTGCCAGATTTTTATTACCAACTTTCCACAAGTTCTTTAACATAACAATCCTTTGAATATAGGGAAACTGACTAGGGGATAATCTATGAACAAAGCTGAATTAATCGACGCTATTGCGGAGTCCGCCGACCTTTCCAAAGCTTCGGCTGCTCGTGCACTGGATTCTGCACTAGACACAATAACCAAAGCACTTAAAAAAGGTGATTCCGTTACATTGGTCGGGTTTGGTACTTTTTCAGTCAGGAAACGTGCTGCAAGAACGGGGCGTAATCCACGTACCGGAGAGACCATAAAGATAAAAGCTTCCAAAGTACCTGGCTTCAAGTCTGGAAAAGCTCTCAAGGATGCCCTAAACTAGCGCGCCTCCTTGGGTGCTTAGCTCAGTTGGGAGAGCGTCGCCCTTACAAGGCGAAAGTCGGGGGTTCGAACCCCTCAGCACCCACCAAACCAAGTAACTTCCGGAGTGGTAGTTCAGTTGGTTAGAATACCGGCCTGTCACGCCGGGGGTCGCGGGTTCGAGTCCCGTCCACTCCGCCAACTATGATAAATTGCGGGTGTGCCTTCGTGAAGGCGCACCCGTTTTATTATTGAAATCATTATTTCCGGATACGCATGTTACAGATAATTCGAGACTGGACTACCGGCTGGCTTGCAACAGCCATTGTCGCATTGCTGATCATTCCTTTCGCTTTCTGGGGTATTACATCCTACTTCGGCGCTACCGAGCCGGTCGTTGCCAGTGTTAATGATGAAAAGATCAAGCTGACCCAGTTCCAGCGCGCCTTTAACCTGTACCGCCAGCAACTTCAGACCCTGCTGGACCAGGACATTGATATCGATGATGAAGCCGTCAAGCGTCAGGCGCTGAATCGCTTGATTGACAGCATCCTGCTGGAGCAGGCCACACGGGACTCAGGCTTGCAGGTCAGCGATAACCAGGTTCTTGAAACCATCATGGGGATTGAGGCATTCAGGACCGAAGACGGTTTCAACCGGGCCTACTACGAGCAGACCGTGCTTCGGCTCGGGATGCAGCCCGCCGCTTACGAACAACAAATGCGCCAGGATTTGAGCGCGGCGCAGTTGCAGAGTGCCGTTATCGAGAGCGTCTTTGTCTCGGACGAGGAAGCCGTGTTGGCCGCCCGTCTTCAGAACCAGACCCGTGATTTCAAATACACGCTTATATCTGCCCGGGACATTCGCGAGGAACTGGAAGTGAGCGAAGAGGAAATCCGGGAGTACTTTGAAAAGAACAAGGAACGATATGCCACGCCGGAAAAGGTGCGGATTGCATATATTGAATTGTCAGTTGACAAACTCGCGGAGGAAGTGCCGGTCGATGAACAGTCACTGCAGGATTATTACGCATCGAACAAGGCCGACTTCGATGAGAAAGAACAGCGCAAGATTAACCAATTGTTGATAAAAATCGATGAAAATGATACGGAAGCCGATATCGAAGCCGCGAGGGAAAAGGCGGTGAAAATCCGCCAGGCGATAGACGAGGGTAAGACCTTCAAGGATATCACCGAGGAGTATACCGATGACCCATCATTCAGCTTCACCGAGTACGGCTTCATGCTCAAGGGGGTGTTACCCGAACCCGTCGACGAGGCGGTGTTTGCACTGGAACCCGACGGTGTCACTGATGTCGTCCAATCTGAAAAGGGTTTTCATATCATCGAATTGGTCGATATGAAGGGTGGCGTTCTGAATACATTCGAGAATAACCGCGCCGAAGTCGAAGCGGCCTACCGGAAATCCCTGGCCGAGGAGCAGTTCTTCGAGCAGGCCGACCGGCTTGCCGTCGCCGCCTATGAACATCCGGAAACGCTGGAAGTGGCGGCGGATGAGACGGGCTTGCCCATTCAGACCAGTGAGCTTTTCAGTCGTGAGGGTACGGAGGAAGGCTTGACTTCGCGGGAGGAAATCACCTCGGCGAGTTTTGCGAAAGATACGTTGCAGGATGGACTGAACAGCGAAATGCTGGAGTTGTCCGATACGCACCTCGTGGTTCTGCGTGTGAGGGAACATCAACCCGAATCCATTCCGCCACTTGAGGAAGTCAGGGAAGAGGTCGTCAGTGATATCAAGTTTGCCCGTGGTGGCGAACTGGCACGCGATAAGGGCGAGTTCATCCTGGAAAGCCTGCGCGAAGGCAAGGATTTTTCCACAGTCGCCGATCAACACGCAGTCGAATGGAAGGAAGCCACGGAAGTAAAACGGGACGATGTGTCTGTCGTCCGCGCCATTCTGCGGAAGGCATTCAGCATGGGCGGCTCGGGCAGTGATTTACCGGTTTACGACGGTGTCGCGCTGGGTACCGGCGACTATGCTGTTATTGCCCTGGAATCTGTTCAGACACCGTCCGCGGACAGTCTTGATGAAGAAACCATCCAGCAGGTGAAAACCGAATTGCAGGAATCCCGTTCGGCCAATGCCTGGTCGGAAATGGTGCAACAACTCCGCAAAGAGGCCGATATCGAAATCTACGAGGATCGGATCTAGAGCCTGTACATAACACGAGTCTTCGGG
>DATIPP010000194.1:0-6063 GCA_035471825.1 Gammaproteobacteria bacterium | reverse complement strand
TGCCGGACTCGGGTGTTGCCGCGATGATTTGTTCAAGCACTTTCCACCGGGAAGAGGGACCAGTGGATGACTGGAATGTTTTTCTATGGCAATGCCTGTCACCGAGGTCGCTGATCGGGTTTTGCCTGAGCTTGTGCGGACTCACCGTGCCCTTTTGCATGATAAATCCATACGGCCTGTTTTCCTTTTCCATGTATTCCAGGGCGCGCTGCAATGCCGGTACGATCGCGTCGCCGTCCGCCGGAAAGGTTTCCCGGGGAACCTGCATGATGTCGAACAATTCACCGGTGATTTGGCCCATGAGCTCATGCTGTGGCTCATCCTTCACGCCCGGTGCGCCGCGATGCGTGCAGATAATGATCATCGGGATGCGAAATACCCATGCCAGCGAGGTTATGGGGCTGACGGCATTGCCGAGCCCGGAGTTCTGCAGCATCACGATGGAGCGTTGTCCGCCCGCCGCGGCGCCGGCGGCCGTGGCCAGGGCGTCGCCTTCATTACTGGACGAGACATAATCAAGCGAATCATCATTGATGACGTAATTGATGAACGGGGTCAGGAAAGAGCAGGGAACACCGGTATAACGGGTGAAACCGAATTGCCTGGCTGCCTCGACGAATTCTTTTGCGTCAATCACGAAGTAAACAGGTTGTTATTATTTTGTTTCAGTGGGCGGTGAAATCGCCGGCACGGTCAATGTCCTCGATGGAGTTGACATCCAGCCAGTGTCCATTGATGTAATGCGTGTTGATCGTAACCCCCTTATCGATGAGATGGTTGAGCAGATCAGGGACAGTCAGACGGTGAAAATCCTCCTGTTGTTGCAGGTCATCCAGTGCCTGGTTCAGGTATTTCAGGCCATCCCCCTGGACGCGAAGCATGCCGATCCAGCGACCGGCCGGCCGGCCCAGTTCGCAGGCCTGGTCTTCTGAAATATGTCGCAAATAAACGTCCTGCCGGAACAGCGCCCTGTCGTCCGGCCGCGTGCAGTAGGCATAATCCGGTGAACCGCTGACGATATTGTTTTCCTGTGCCGAATCCACGACAACAACAATATCGCCGTCGGTTTCCAGCAGGTCGCGGAGGATATAGCCGCGAAACAAAAGGTCGCCATAAGTGATGAGCATGTCGTTGTGAAAACTTTCCCGGGCGCAGAGCAGGGAGGTCAGTTCACCGGTGTTTTCATAGTTTTCGTTCAGGCATATCTCGATACCGGCTTTATCAATCGCGTCCGCCTTGTATCCCGCGACCAGCGTCATCCGGTTGATATGCTGTTTCTTGAATTCATCGATCAGGCGTCGTAACAGTGTCTTGCCACCGATGGTCAACATGACCTTGGGCTTGTCGTGGGTGAGTTCGTGCAGAGCGTTGCCGCGACTCGCGGCGAGAACAATGGCGCGTGTCTCTGAATTGCCGCTTTCCAGGTAGCGTTTTTGTGCCCGGCTCAATTCCTCCGTGCCCTGCAGGTGGAAGATATCACTGACGGGTGCAATCTGGTCCTCGATATTGGCCACGGTTTCAGTCGACTGGATCTCGGCGCCGATCTTTTCCATTGCCGAGACGGCGGCACGGATCATGTGGTTGGCCCAGATAACCATGCTGATACCGGCATTCCGGAAAACTTCCGTCGGGGTACTGTAATAGGTGGTCGGTACGATTATCAGTGGCGAGCGGTTGGCCCATTCCCGGGCAAACTCGAGGATCTGACTGGCATTATTGAGTTTGCTATGAATGAGTATACCGTCGGCCCCCGCCTCGTGATAGGACTCGGCCCGTTGCAGGGCTTCGGACAGGCCCCAGCCGGCGATGAATGCTTCGCAACGGGCGATGATACTGAAATCGGGATCGTCCTGGCTGTCCTTGCCGGCCTTCAGTTTGCCGCAGAATTCATTGATATCCGCGAGTGGCTGGCGTTCACCGTCGATGAAACTGTTGATTTTGGGAAATTGTTTGTCCTCGATACAAACGCCGGCAATACTGCGTTGTTCCAGTTTCCTGACCAGGCGGCGCATATTGTTGAAATTGCCATAGCCGGTATCGCCGTCGAGCAGGATCGGGATCGAGGTAACATCCGACATGAATTCCAGCATCTCGACAATCTGTGTCCAGCTGGCTTCGTTGCTGTCACGCACGCCGAACTGTGCCGACAGGGCCAGGCCGCTGGCCCAGATACCCCGAAAGCCCGCCTGCTCCACGATACGCGCCGATATACCGTTATGCGCCTCCATGATGAACTCGAGTTCCGGTGAATTCAGCATTTGCCGGAACTGCCTGCACTTGCCGGGCTGGTCCAGATTGTCGGGATTAGTCGCCATTGTTACTCCGGGTCGGACAGTCGTGGCAGGATTTCGGTTTCGGCCCGCCTGACATCTTCGGGAAAATCGATCTCGATCCAGGGCAGGCCGGTAATATCTTCATAGGAAAAATCATCCGGCCTGTCGAGCAACAGGTCCCGGATACTTTCTTCATAAGGCTGCGAGTCATCACCGCGTTCAATATATTCACGTGCCCTGTTTGCAAGGCGCGCGGCAGTTTCGGTCGTGAAGCGGAAAAAACCCACCGATTCTCCCTGAAAATCGAATTCGAGATCCTTGTTGATCTGTTTGCGAAAATCAATCAGTTGTTCACCTTTTACACAGAGTTTGACCGGCTCATCACCACTTTCAAATTTCCGGTCCAGCAGAAAACAGTTGCCGTTTGCCCGGATCAACGGGGCGATAAGCCGGTAATCATAAAGGACGTCGGCGTCCATAAGCAGAACGTCGTCACCGGCCGACACCGCCTGCAAGCCGAGTGACAAGCTGATTACACTGCCTTTTTCGTAGTCCTCATTATGGACCGTTTTGATTTGCAGTGCCGCCTCCACGGCGGCCAGTTCAGCAGCGATTTGCCCGGCCTCGTAGCCGGCAACCAGAATCACATCGCTGATCCCGTAATGCTGCAGTATCCGGAGATGCCGGACGAGCAGGCTGCTACCGGCGAACTCGAGCAGGCACTTGGGCCTGGATTCGGCCGTATCTCCCAGTCGCTGGCCCACTCCGGCGGCGAGAATTATGGCTTTAAGCTTCTTCAATCTATCCGTCTCTTTGGTGAAATCCTGAACCGGGTGGCCCTTTCGGGAGTAAATCCTTAATATTCTAATACAAGTTACTGATAATATGATTAAATAGTCATATTTGAACCTGTCTCAAGATTCCGCGCGGCTCGCAGGGAATTTTGAGACAGGTTCTAACAAAAAGGCGGAATAAAACCAATCGCATCGAGCATGGCAGCGAACACTCCCGAAAAACTCGGCAAGTACGAAATCCGGAAGCAGATAGGCCGGGGCAGCATGGGCATTGTCTATGAGGGCTATGATCCTTTTGCCGATCAACTGGTTGCGGTCAAGGTGGCGATCAGCGATTCCCTGAAAAACCCGGAGGCGGGAGCCCGGTACCGGAAAATGTTTTTCAACGAGGCGCATACCGCCGGCAAGCTGCGGCATCCGAATATCATCCAGATCCTCGATGCCGGTGCAGACGGCGAATCCTGTTATATCGTCATGGAATTGATCGAGAGCGGACTTACACTGAAGAAATACTGTAGCCCGGAGAACCTGCTTCCGTATGAACAGGTCGTTGAAATCATTTTTAAATGTGCCAAGGCACTGGATTATGCACACCGGGAAGGCATCATTCACCGCGACATCAAACCCTCCAATATCCTTGTCACGAAAGACATGGATATCAAGATCGGCGACTTCAGCATTGCCCACCTGATTAACGCGGAAACCTCGATCACCATGCCGATGGGTTTTATCGGTTCACCTCGCTATATGTCTCCCGAACAGGTACAGGAAGATCACATAACCAACCAGACCGACCTGTTTTCGCTCGGCATCATTATGTATGAACTGCTGGCCGGGAAGCATCCTTTTTATGCCGACGGGTTTTCCCGACTGATTCATAAAATTATCAACGAAAAACAGCCGCCGTTGCGTACCTATCGTTCAGATATTCCCGAGATTCTGGAGAAAATCGTCCACCACGTGCTCGAAAAAGACACCAGTAAACGTTACAAGATGGGCCTGAACCTGGCCGCCGACCTGAGTCTTGCGTTCGATTATCTTGAGCAGCCCCAGTAGGATCTCGATGCCAAGGAGAAATTTACTATCGTCAAGCAGCTCGGGTTTTTCGACGGTTTTTCCGATGCCGAGATGTGGGAGATTATCCGGGCCTGTGTCTGGCAGGAGTACAGCGCCGACTCGGAGATCATCGTCGAGGGAGACATTGACGACGCCTTTTTCGTGATCACCGACGGTACCGTGGAAGTGCAGCGTGACTCGAAAACCATCGGACAGTTGCATAAAGGCGATTGTTTCGGCGAGATGGGCTATATCGCGAACATGGAGCGTACGGCTACGATCCGTGCGAAGAATTTCGTGCGACTGATGAAGATCAACGGCACCATGATCGACCAGCTATCGGTCGGGTGCCAGCTGCATTTCAACAAGGTCTTTCTGCGAACACTGGTCAGGCGGCTCTCGCTTACGACCCACAAGGCCAGCACGGTTAATTAAAAATCAGCTGTGAGGACAGAGTGATGAGTAAATATTGCGCATAGCTCATTACTCAAAACGTGAAACTTGAAACGTTTTGCCATCCCCAGATACCAATTACCTGTTTATTTTTCTGTATCTTTCAATCCACTGTCGTGTGGATGCGTCGTGACCATCCGGTGCTTCCGGACCGCCCAGTTCGTCATCGATACCCGTGGCAATCTTTTTGCCGAGTTCCACGCCCCACTGATCGAAGGAATTGATATCCCAGATCCGGCCCTGGACAAAGACGCGGTGCTCGTACAGGGCGATCAATCGCCCCAGGTTTTCCGGAGTCAGTGCATCCAGGACCAGCAAGGTACTCGGCCTGTTGCCCGGGCAATGCCGGGAGGCCGATTTGCCGGGATCGCTGCTGCCGTGCATGAGGGCCTCGGCCTGGGCGAGACAATTGGCAAACAGTTGCCGGTGGTGTTCGGGTCTGTCCAGTTCATCGCCAAGGGTGATAATAAAATCGACCGGGATCAGTCGCGTTCCCTGGTGCAACAACTGGAAAAAGGCATGTTGTGACCTGGTGCCGGTACCTCCCAGGATGACCGGTGAAGTCTGGTAGTCGATCACCTTGTCATCCTGTGTGACCCGTTTGCCGTTGCTTTCCATGAACAGCTGGCAAAGATGGTCCGGCAACAATGCAAGTGATTCACTGTAGGGGACGACCGCGGTACATTCCGTTTTGTGCAGGTTCATATACCAGATATCCAGCAGGCCCAGGATCACCGGTATGTTCCGGTGCAGCGGCACCGTCCTGAAATGTTCGTCCATGGCGTGGGCGCCGGCGAGTAATTCCCGGAATTTTTCCATTCCGATCGCCGCGGCGAGCGGGAGCCCGATCGCGGACCAGAGTGAATACCGGCCTCCCACCCATTCCCGGATATTGAAAATACTTTCTTCGGCAATCCCCCGTTCAAGTGCAGCTGCCGGGTTTGCCGTAACCGCCAGGAACCGGTTTTCCGGTTGCTCGCAGCCTTTATCCCGCAGCCATTGCAACGCCGTGTCTGCATTGGTCAGGGTCTCTTTTGTCGTGCAGGACTTGGAAGACAGGACGAACATTGTTGTTTCAGGGTCGACCCGGTTGAGAACAGACAGTATGTCGCCGGCATCGATGTTGGCGACGAAGTGAACCTTGATCGGTGATGCATCAATAGTGGCGAGGGCCCGGTGCACCATTCGTGGTCCGAGGTCGGACCCGCCGATTCCCAGGTTGACCAGGGTGTCGATAGGCTTCCCGGACGGGCCGGTTACTTCACCGCCGCGGAGACGATTCACAAACTCCTGCACACGATCCAGTTCCCGGTGGACCTGGCCCGATATGTCCTTGCCATCCAGGATAAATTTTTCACCGGGAGGAAGCCGCAATGCGGTATGTAATGCAGGACGGTCTTCGGAACGGTTCAGCCTTTCGCCGCTGAATAGACCTTTAATCGCTTGCCCGAGCGCTCTCTCTTTCGCAAGGTTTGTCAGCAGCCCCA
>DATIPP010000193.1:0-14107 GCA_035471825.1 Gammaproteobacteria bacterium | reverse complement strand
ACTGATTCCATTATTTCTAATGGGAGTGGACTATCTCATTACCCTCAACCGGATTGTTAGGGCACAGGACGCTCTATGCCTGTTATTAAGAACACTCAAGTTCTCAGGTAGTCTCTGCACCTTCCGAAGGTGTACCTTCGGCTTGGCTCAGGATTACCGTCAGCATTACTGTTACGGTTTCCCTGAATTCATCCTGTTCAATTCATACCTTTCGATAAGAACGCACCTTTTTGATGAGTCCACTGCTCTAACCGACTGAGCTACAGGCCCAAAAATAGACGCATATTCTAGCAGAATTAATCATTTGTAAATGTATAAAATATAGCGACAGTGTTGAAATTTTATACTGAAAAGATTATGATTATTATCATAATCTAAATAATATTTATTCATGAAAAAATGTATTAATTGCAAGAAATTATTGAAAGGCAGGCAATCTAAATTTTGTTCCCGCCTCTGTAAAAATACATATAATAATTTGAATTATCAATCTTATCAGGCACAACAGTTAACGGGCAAAAACAAAAAATTACAACTCATTAAGCTTAAAGGGGAAAAATGTTCTCGTTGTGGCTATGATAAAAACTACGCTGCACTGGAATTTCATCATCCCGTTCCAGGAAACAAAGAATTTCAACTTGATTTGAGATCATTATCAAATAGAAAATGGGAAAGAGTCTTAAAAGAAGCAAAAGATTGTATTTTGCTTTGTTCAAATTGTCACGCTGAACTTCATCATCCTGACTGTCAACTTTAGGCAATAATTCACTTACGGTACAAAATAAATCAGGGAACCGCTATCAAGCGAGTTCCCTGATTTTAATCAATCCACAAACGATCGTTAATCGAGGAAGGTCTTCAGTTGTTCTGACCTTGAAGGATGCCGCAGTTTGCGCAATGCCTTGGCCTCGATCTGGCGAATGCGCTCACGGGTCACATCGAACTGTTTGCCGACTTCTTCCAGCGTATGGTCGGTATTCATGTCGATTCCGAATCGCATGCGCAGGACTTTGGCTTCACGCGGCGTGAGACCCGACAATGCGTCCTTGGTAGTCCGGCGCAGACCTTCAAAGCTGGCCGAATCGCTCGGTGCGAGGATATTCATATCCTCGATAAAATCACCGAGATGTGAATCTTCATCGTCACCGATCGGGGTTTCCATGGAGATCGGTTCCTTGGCGATCTTCAGCACTTTGCGGATTTTTTCTTCCGGCATTTCCATGCGTTCGGCCAGTTCTTCCGGAGTCGGTTCGCGACCCTTCTCCTGCAGGATCTGGCGGGAGATCCGGTTCAACTTATTGATCGTTTCGATCATATGTACCGGGATACGAATCGTCCGTGCCTGGTCGGCAATAGAACGCGTGATCGCCTGGCGAATCCACCACGTGGCGTAAGTGGAAAACTTGTAACCGCGGCGGTATTCGAATTTATCCACCGCTTTCATCAAGCCGATGTTGCCTTCCTGGATCAGGTCGAGGAACAGCAGGCCGCGGTTGGTATATTTCTTGGCGATCGATATCACCAGCCGCAGGTTGGCCTCGACCATTTCTTTCTTGGCCCGGCGTGCCTTGGCTTCACCGATTGAGATCCTGCGGTTGATGTCCTTGATATGGGAAATACTCAGGTCCTCATTAAAGATTTCACCGAGTTTTTCCTGGATACGGATAATGTCGTCCTGGACTTCCTTGATGTTTTTGGCGTAGGGCTTGGATCGTGATCGAGCCAGTGATCGGGTCCATTTTACGTTAGTTTCATTACCGGGAAACAAGCTGATGAATTCCTTGCGCGGCATTTTGCCTTCTTTCACGCACAGGCGCATGATGTTGCGTTCACCGGTGCGGATGATCTCGACCAGGCTCCTGACGTTATTCGTCAACAGGTCAACGAACTTCGGCGTCAGTTTCAGTTCCAGGAACCGTTCGCAGAGTTCGTCCTGCAGTGCCTCGGTCTTTTTATGATCACGTCCGTTACGCTTGACCGAGCGGTTCAGCCTGGCAAACACTTTGTCGATGGCTTCGACATGAGCCCGGACTTCTTCCGGATCAAGTGTGTTATCCGGTTCATCGTTATCTTCCTCATCATCCTCGTCAGCGTCCTCGTCGTCCTCGTCGCTGTCGTCGTCCTTGCTGGAAGATTCCTCGACATTGTTATTATAGGACGGTGGCTGGCCGGCATCCGGATATTCCTCGTTGTCATTAAAGCCGACAATAATGTCACTCAGTTTCAAATCCTCTTCCGTGACGGACTTGTAGGCATTCAGCAGGCTCTGGATCGTGCCCGGGTAACAGGCAAGGGCGGCCAGTACCTGGTTGATGCCTTCTTCAATCCGCTTGGCGATCTTGATTTCACCTTCGCGGGTCAGGAGGTCGACAGTGCCCATCTCGCGCATGTACATGCGCACGGGATCGGTGGTGCGGCCGAACTCGTTTTCTACACTGGCCAGCGCAGCAGCGGCCTCGGCGGCGGCTTCTTCATCCGGCCCCTCCGTGCTGTCGGTCATGATGATATCCAGGTCCGGCGGCGATTCGTAGACCGTGATGCCCATGTCATTGATCATATTGATAATATCCTCGATCTGTTCCGGATCGACGATGTCATCGGGCAGGTGGTCATTCACCTCGTGGTAGGTTAGAAAGCCCTGTTCCTTTCCCTTGGCGATCAGGACTTTCAGCTGGGACTGATCATCATTTTTTTCGGTTTGTTCAAGATTTTCCATGCGAATTGGCTCGAGATTTGCTAGGATAAGTTACTGAAATCACTGGATAAATATGCCAGACCTAAACGCTCAAGTGTAGCACAGCGCACCGGTTCTCGCCAGATTTATTCCTTTGTCCGGCTCCTGTCGCGGGCGTACAAGCGGCGTAATTCCTCCAGGTTTTCTACCTGCCGGACCTGTTTCTGACGTTGCTCTTTCTGAAAAGTTTTCCGGATTTTGTCGATCGTGGCGGCGAATTCGGTCTCGATCACTTCCTTTTCATTCAAGGGGTTCTCCATTGCCGCCAGCTCTTTCAGGCGAGGTTCGTATTTACTGCCGCGCCAGTGTTCGAGGATATGTGCTGTATAAATATTGGGGTGATTCTCGATATATTCAAGCAGGTCCCGCAGGAAGCCCACGCCAGGGATATCGATTTCCCGCAGGGACTCCCTGACCCCGGCTACGCCTATCGAAGGGTCCGTTAACAAAAGACGTATAGCCTGGCTTACCGGCGTGATATCACGCTTGCCGGTAACGGTCTGTTTAACCGGTCTCGCCGGACGTTTGCGAGGAAGTTGCTTGTTGTGCAGGAAGGCCTTCATATCTTCCACGGAGAGCTGGCTCAGCCGGGCGACATCTTTAATGAGCAATTCCTGCAGGGCGCCACGCGGCAGTTTCGCGAGAAAAGGGACCGTTCGTTCCGCGAAAGAGGCCCGGCCCTCCCGCATGGTCAAATCAACATCCTGGCGCAGTGACCGCAACAGGTAATCCGACAGGGGCAGATATTGCTCGCTGTCCTCGAATGCGGCTTTGCCGTGCTGCCGGATGAAATCGTCGGGATCCTCGCCCTCAGGCATGAACATGAAAAAACATTGCCTGCCGTCACGCAGAAAAGGCAGTGCAATTTCCAGTGCCCGCCAGGCGGCCTTGCCGCCGGCCATGTCACCATCGAAACAAAAAACGAGCTGGCTGCAGTTTCTGAAAAGACGATCGAGATGATCGTTCGTCACCGCGGTACCCAGCGTGGCAACTGTATTGGGAATGCCGTTCTGCGCCAGCGCGAGCACGTCCATGTAACCTTCCACGATATAGATCCTTTCCATTTCCCGGACTTTTTTACGCGCCTGGTACAGTCCGTACAGTTCGCGGCCCTTATGAAAGATCGGGGTCTCGGGGGAGTTCAGGTACTTCGGGTTATCATCATCACTCAGGACACGTCCACCGAAACCGATAGCGCGGCCGCGCTGATCGCGGATAGGAAACATGATGCGGTCGCGGAACCGGTCGTAGTAACCCGTACCGCCGGATTTCATCAGCAACATGCCGGTTTTCTCCAGCCGTTGCTGGGCATCATTTGACTGTCCCAGTTCCCGTAAAAGGTTGTCCCAGCCGGGCGGGGCGAAACCCAGTTCATATTCCGCCGCCAGTTCACCGGTAAGACCGCGTTGTTTCAGGTACTTAATGGCACGTGAGGCGTTGTCGTGTTCCCGTAATTGCCGGGTGTAGAACCGTACCACCATCTCCAGCAACTCGTAGAGTTCGGTCAGGTCGCTGCGCGGTTTTGTTGTTTCGCCGCCTTCCCGGGGGACATCGACACCGACCCTTGCTGCCAGGTTTTCCACGGCCTCAACGAACTCCATGCCGCCGTGTTCCATCAGGAATGAGATGGCCGTCCCGTTCGCACCACATCCGAAACAATGGTAGAACTGCTTGGTCTGGCTGACAGTGAATGAAGGCGTTTTTTCATCATGGAAAGGACACAGGCCCTTGTAATCCTTGCCGGCTCTGCGCAGCGGGACGTATCCGTCTATGACCTCGACAATGTCGATACGGGACAAAAGGTCGTCGATGAAGCTCTGGGGAATGCGGCCGGCCATGATGCGGCCAGTATAAACATTTTGGTGAATGGTGATTAGTGACGGGTAATTCGTGAATAGTGATTGGTGATTAGTGATTAAAAAACACCGGGTTACAACCAATCACCAGTTACGATAAGCGTTCCTTGACCAGGCCGCTGATCTTGCCCATGTCGGCGCGACCCTGCAGCCGGGGTTTCAGGAGGCCCATGACCTTGCCCATATCTCTCATGGATTCGGCGCCCGTTTCCTCGATCGCTTTTTGGATATGCTCCCGTATTTCATCCTCGCTCAACTGTTCCGGCAGGTACTCCTTTACAATGGCAAGCTCGGCCTGTTCTTTTTCGACCAGATCGCGGCGGCCGGCCTTATCATACTGGGCGATGGAATCCTGGTGCTGCTTGGACATTTTGTCGAGTACGGCCAGTGTCTGCGTATCGTCCAGTTCGATGCGTTCGTCGACTTCTTTCTGCTTGATGGCGGCCTGGATCAGGCGCAACGTGGCGAGGCGTTCGCGTTCCTTTTTGCGCATGGCCGCCTTGACATCATCGGAGATGCGCTGCTTGAGATCGGCCATAACGGGGAAATTGAATAATTAGTAACGGCGCGGTTTGCGTCCCAGGTTGCGGAAGGCTTTTTTCTGGTGCCGCTTGACGGCCGCCGCTGCTTTCCGCTTTCGTACCTGCGTCGGTTTCTCGTAGAATTCGCGTCTGTGCACCTCGGCCAGGATACCCGCCTTTTCACAGGTACGCTTGAAGCGGCGCAGGGCGATATCGAAAGGTTCGTTTTCTCTTACTTTAACTGATGGCATATAGTCCTGTTTCCTTGAAGAATTCCTCTTGTGGTCCAAGAAAAACGGGTAATTCTAGTGACTCGGCAAAGAAATGCAATGTTTCATAACGATTTGGCATATTCCGGTGGTGGCCCGTGCGGGTTCTGGGCATAGAAACCTCCTGCGATGAAACCGGCCTGGCGGTATTCGATACCGACCGTGGCCTGCTGTCTCACGCCCTGCACAGCCAGGTCGACCTGCACAAGGCCTACGGCGGCGTCGTGCCGGAACTGGCCTCACGTGACCATATCCGTCGAGTCCTCCCGCTCACCCGGATCGTGCTGGAAGAAGCGGGACTCGGCACCGGGAATCTGGATGGCATTGCCTACACGGCCGGCCCCGGCCTGATCGGCGCCCTGCTGGTGGGGGTTTCCGTGGGTCGCAGTCTGGCCTACGCGCTGGGAATACCGGCCATCGGGATTCATCACATGGAGGCGCATTTACTGGCGCCCATGCTGGAAGCCGATCCGCCGGCATTCCCTTTTATCGCCTTGCTGGTCTCGGGTGGCCATACGCAACTGGTACAGGTGAACCGTGCGGGGGACTACCGGATGCTCGGTGAATCGGTGGATGACGCTGCCGGTGAAGCCTTCGACAAGACGGCAAAACTCCTGGACCTGGGCTATCCCGGCGGCGCGGCCCTGTCGGATCTGGCACAACAGGGTGTTGCCGGCCGGTTTGAATTCCCCCGGCCCATGACGGACCGGCCCGGGCTGGATTTCAGTTTCAGTGGTCTCAAGACTGCTGCCCTGAATACCATTCACTCTGCCGGTGATGATGAACAAACCAGGGCCGATATCGCCCGCGCCTTTGTCGAGGCGGTCGTAGATACCCTGGTTATCAAGTGCCGCAGGGCATTTGAAGAAACGGGGATCACTACCCTGATCGCTGCCGGCGGTGTCAGTGCCAACCGCCAGTTACGGGAAAGCCTGCAGCAACTCGCCACCGATACCGGGGGACGGGTTTACTTCCCGCGCCCGGAATTCTGCACGGATAACGGCGCGATGATCGCTTACGCGGGGGCAGTCCATTTGCAGGCGGGTGATCGGGAAGGACTCGCGTTCGCGGCACGTCCTCGCTGGCCAATCTCTGAGTTAAAACTTGAAAGCTGAAAGTGAAAAGGGATTATTAAACGCTTTACTAGTGTTTGTCGGTGCCGATCTTGTCCTCGGTGCCGTCGATCAGGTTGCGAATGTTCTGGCGATGGCGCCAGAACAATAACGCCGCCATCAAGGTCGTGGCGGCGACAATATGAATGGACTGCACCAGGTACAGCGTATAAACAGGAACCAGCGCCGCCCCGGTTAGCGCGGCTAGCGATGAAATCCGGAATAGCAGTGCAACTATAAACCAGGTCAAGACAAATGCCGTGCCCAGTAACCAGTAAATTCCGAACAAAATACCGATCAATGTGGCCACGCCCTTGCCGCCGCGGAAACCGAAATAAAGCGGATAGAGATGACCGAGAAAGGCAGCAAACGAGGTCAACGCCAGCACCCCGGCCGAAACAGGAAACAGCGATGCAAGGAACACCGGTAGAAAACCTTTCAGCACATCACCTGCGAGCGTCAACGCCGCCGGTATCTTGCCGTATAATCGCAGCACATTGGTAGCACCCGGGTTTTTCGATCCTTCCCGGCGGGGGTCTCCGAATCCCATTGCCCGGCATACGATAACTGCGGAGGAAAGGGATCCACAAAGATAGGCCAGCGCTATGAATGCATATTCAATGATCACGAAGCCATTGAAATCTCTCCCGCCTGACAGGTCAAGATTATTTTGTCAGTTTTCAGTTGTATCTTCTCAGTCACATATAAATGGATGTCGGTTGTCAGTAATCGCATGTATTTTGAAGACATAATTCGTGTCATCATATGTACTAGCCGCAACTGGCAAATAACCACTTACCAGGCATGGACATTGTATATCTAAAAGATCTGCGTATTGACACAATCATCGGTATCTACGACTGGGAACGGCGTACAAGACAAACGGTAATCCTAGACATCGAGATGGGTACCAACATAGCAAAAGCAGCCGCTTCAGATGATATCGAGAACGCGCTTAACTACAAGGCCGTTGCCAAGCGACTGTTTGATTTCGTAGGTAACAGCGAATACCAGTTGGTCGAGACATTGGCGGAACGGGTTGCGGAACTGTTGCTGGAGGAATTCAATCTGCCCTGGTTGCGCCTGTCCGTGAACAAGCAGGGCGCCGTGCGCGGGGTGCGGGATGTCGGTGTGATAATCGAGCGCAGCCGGAAAGAGTAGATGACAAGGGTCTATGTTGGCGTAGGCAGTAACATTGACCGGGATCGGCATATTCGCGCCAGTGTTGCCGAGTTAAAAAATCATTTCGGCGAGCTGAGTCTGTCCAGTGTCTATGAAAGCGAGGCCTACGGTTTCGACGGTGATAACTTTTATAACCTTGTCGTCGGTTTCGACACTGATATGCCGCTTTCAGAGTTGGCAACATTATTGAAGGATATCGAGGCGGCATACGGCCGCAAGCAGCAGGAACAGAGTTTTCTCTCACGCACCCTCGACCTGGATCTGCTTTTGTACGGAAACAAAGTGATCCACGGCGAGGGATACGATGTTCCGCGTGAGGATATTACCCGCTATGCATTTGCCCTGCGGCCGCTTGCCGAGATTGCCGGCGAAGAGGAACATCCTGAACTCGGCCGGACCTACGCAGAACTGTGGGAGTCGTTCACGGACACCAAACAGGAATTGTGGCCGGTCGATTTTGATTTCGGGGTTTAACGCTGATCCGAACAGGAATAATATTGCTGAATTCCAGACACCCGGGAGAGAAATAATGACAAAATGGATAGTATTTTTTGCGCTGGCGCTCTGTTTATCCGGGTGTGAGACACTCAACCAGAAAGATCAGCTGGAACGATTTCATACATCGTTGACACAATACAGTGCAGCCTGGCGCTGGGGCCGTCTTTCTGAGGTCCATAGTTTTCATGTCAGTCGTGACGGCGAGCAACCGGCTTTTGACCGGGAAAAACTGGAGAATTTCAGTGTCACCGGTTACAAGATCCTCGAAAAAACGGTCAATGCCGAGGAAGCAACCGCGGATCTCTATGTGGAGTTCAGTTATTACAATGAACGTCAGGGCACCTTGAAGAAAATCCGCGAAAAACAATTCTGGTGGTACAAGGAAGATATCAAACGCTGGTTGACGGAAGCAGATATACCGGAATTCAAGTAGATTTTTTCCCTTACGTGTAAAGCGAGCGTCCCCCGTCGACCGTCAGGATCTGGCCCGTCATGTAGTCGGCGTTATCAATCAGGTACAACACGGCATTGGCGATATCTTCCGCTCCACCCCGTGACCTGAGCGTAATACGGGAAAGGATTTCCTTCTGTGTCTTTTCGTCCATGCTTTCCGGCCAGATAATCGCCCCCGGCGAAACTGCGTTGACGCGAATATCCGGGCCCAGTTCCCTTGCCAGTGACTTGGTCAACATCACCAGGCCTGCCTTGCTGACACTGTAGATCGTATGATGTTTCAGGGGTCGGGAAGCGTGAATATCGGTCAGGTTGATAATGCATCCCTTGCGTTTAGTGAGATAGGGAAGTGCTGCCTGTGACAGGAATAACGGTGCCTTGAGGTTTACGTTAACCAGTTCGTCCCACGATTCCTGTTTGAAGTCTCCCACCGGTGTGGGGTAAAAAGCCGAGGCATTGTTTACCAGGACATCGAGGCGATTTTTGAACGCAACCGCTGCATTGATAACCTTTGCCGCAGCATCAGGATCCGCAAGGTCTGCCTGCACGGCCAGCGCTGAATCAGGGCGATGGCCGTTCAAATCACCCACCAGTGTTTCCGCATCCAGCCGCGAGCGGTTGTAATGAATCACGATATTCATTCCTTGTTCGTGCACCGTGCGCGCTATGGCCGCGCCAATTCGTTTTGCCGCACCTGTTATCAGGACTGTCCTGTTATTCACTGCTTGGGTATGATGGTTTTGCCGGGTGAAATATTTTCATCGGCCATACCATACCATTTTCCTTGATCCGGGTGCTCGTTTATGGATGTCCCTGACATGTCGGACATAACCGATCTGCCTGAGCCGGACCCCGCGGCAAGGGACCATAGTCGCAGGGTCGTCGATGCCGTCGTTGCTGCTATCAGGGACAATAGTGGCGTCATCAGTTTCGCGGATTATATGGACCTGGTATTGCACGCACCAGGGCTCGGTTATTACAGCACCGGCAGCCGCAAGTTCGGTCAGGAGGGTGATTTTATTACCGCGCCGGAATTGTCACCCTGGTATTCCAGATGTATTGCCAGACAGTGCCGCCAGGTGCTCGAAGTACTGGACTCACCCGCCATTATTGAGGCCGGTCCGGGATCCGGCATCATGGCCTGCGATATTCTGCTGGAACTCGAACGGTTAAATTTGTTGCCGGATCGATATGTCATGCTTGAAACCAGTGCCGAACTCCGCGAACGTCAACAGCAACTGGCCCGTGAAAAGACCCCGCACCTGGCGGAAACCATGCAATGGTGGGACAGTCTGCCGGAAGAACCGCTCGAAGGTATAGTTCTCGCTAATGAAGTCCTTGACGCCATGCCGGTCCACCGCGTGCGCTATAACAATGGCTGCTTCACGGAACTGGGGGTTACCGAAAAGGACGGGAAGCTTGACTGGATGCCGTTTCCGCTGGCTGATCAGGGTCTGCTGAACGAAATTGAGAGACGCATGGGCGAACTTGTTGCCGTGTTGCCGGAAAACTATGAAACCGAGTTCAATCTATATTCGGACGCCTGGCTGCGTTCCATGGCAGGCGTGATTAACCGGGGCGCAATGCTGTTAGTCGATTACGGTTACACGCGTTCGGAGTATTATCATCCGCAACGACTCATCGGAACCCTGTTGTGTCACTACCGGCACCGCGTACATGCCGATCCATTTTATTATCCCGGTCTGCAGGACATCACCGCCTCGGTGGATTTCACCGCAATCGCCGAGACGGCGGTCGATGCGGGACTCAAGGTCGGTGGATTCACGACCCAGGCGCATTTTCTGATGGCCTGTGGCCTGCTGGAAATGATTCGTTCTGATGAACCGTTAAGCGAAACGGAACAGGCAAAACGCAGTCAGCAAGTAAAAATACTGACCATGCCGGCGGAGATGGGGGAACGATGCAAGGTAATGGCATTGGCCAGGGATCTGGATATTGACTGGCTGGGGTTCGGAATGACTGATTTGCGATCGCGCTTGTAAATCCGGGGAATATGAATCAAAAGTCATTAATTGTTTTGTTTGCGCTTTTGATCCTGGTTTCCGCCTGCGCCCAACAACTCGATAACACCCGTACCCGTGTGAATGTAAAAACACTTGCCAAGACGGACATCGACAGTGTGCTTGATATTCATGTTCGCGAGGCAAGAAATTACTGCCGACGACTCATGATAAAGCTGTATAAACGCAATCCACGCGAGCTGAGGAAATCAGCGGTGCCTGATATCAACCGGAATCTCAGGCGCATCTTCAACGAGACACATAACTGGCAATTCGAGGAACTGGATAACAGGAAAGGGGTCGACGCCATTTATCTTACATTCGATGAATCCTTCGAGGGTGATCGCGTATTTGCATTCATTGCAGGACTGACATCCATGATCATGGCATCCTATGATTACCAGTCGGATTTCTATATGTTTGACACCGTCGATCCGCAAAAACTCTATAACAGTGCCCGGAATATCGAAATCGCTGTCTGGAAACTGGGACACGATCTGGATGTCAACGGCGAACCCTTTCTTTACAGTAATTCATTACCTGGTGAGACCACCAATCTCAGTTATGAACGATTATTCGGGAAACTGATTGCGACACAGGACACTATTGCACTTATCATGGCCGGCCGTACCAATCGGGTGATCAGGAAGGTTATCCAGCGCATGGCGACGGCCGCATTTCTTCCGATTTAGCGGAGGAGAAACGTGAAGAATGAAGTGTGAAAAATAACCGGCGGAGAATTAAAAAAGTTTGGATTATTTGCATTTAATCATCCTGGGGATTGTGCAGGGCGTGACGGAGTTCCTGCCGATCTCGAGTTCAGCGCACCTCATCCTGATGCCGGAAATCGCCGGCTGGGAAGACCAGGGACTGGCGAATGATATTGCTGCACACCTCGGCAGTCTCGTTGCAGTGGTGGTCCATTTCCGTACCGAGCTCATCACGATCATTTCTGCGCCGGTCAGGGTAATGCAGGGACACACGGTACAACATGAGGCGAAGTTGTTCTGGTATTTGATAATAGCCACCATTCCGATTGCCGTTGCCGGTTATTTTCTCTATGACATTGCCGCCACTCTGCTGCGAAATCCCCTGGTAATAGCAGGTGCAACGATATTGTTTGCCGGCCTGCTCTGGTGGGCGGATGTGAAAGGCCGACGTGACAGGATACAGGGAGACATTACACGCCGGGATGCCATCCTGGTTGGTTTCGCCCAGGTTCTTGCCATTATTCCCGGTACCTCGCGGGCCGGAATTACCATGACCGCCGGTTTGATGCTGGGCCTGAACCGGCAAACGGCGGCCCGGTTTTCCTTCTTAATGGCAGTGCCGGTGATTCTCCTTGCCGGCGGACATGAAGTGACGCAATTGGTAACGGGTGACGGCAGTACTGATCCGCTGGCATTCCTGATCGTGATGACGGTTTCGGGTATCAGCGCCTGGCTTTCGATCAAATACTTCCTGGCGCTGCTTGAATGGACGGGCATGCTGCCGTATGTAATCTATCGGCTTTTACTGGGCAGCGTGCTTTTTTACCTGTTTACCTAGGTATCTGTTTCCTTTGCCTGTCCGGAGTCTCTTTTTCCAGGTATTCTTTCAGTGCAACGGCGTTGTTGAATTCGACTTCCTTCGATCCAAACACTAACGTGGCCGGTTTGTTTCCGATTGTTTCCAGCAGTTCGGAAACCGCCCCTGCATTTTCATCCAGTTCCCTGAAGTATCGTTGCCTGAACTCTTTCCATTTGTCCGGATCGTGTCCGTACCATTTGCGTAATTCATTGGAAGGCGCAATGTCCTTCGGCCAGTAGTCAATTCTTGCTTTTTCCTTCGACAGACCGCGCGGCCACAAGCGGTCAACCAGTATACGCAAGCCATCTTTTTTCGCTGGCTTGTTGTAAACGCGTTTCACCGTGAACTTCATGGAAGAATATTTATCCGGTTTTCAATCAGGTGTTGGACGTTCGTCAGTAATGATTCAGCGCACCGGTGTGTAAATACCCAGTTGGGCGATCGACCGATCCGGATCGGGATCGTTGATTGATTCGATTTCTTCGAGCCAGTCAATATAATCTATCGGGAAACCGTGTTCCCTCGCCCCCCGCAAGACATGTTCCTTATACCAGTGATAGGGTTTGAGCCTGCTGTCGATTTTTGTCGCGTAGTAGGCGAATGCCCGGTACCTGTTATTACTTTCCCCGATGACTGTCACTTCTTTTATCTCGTAACCTTTCCCGAGTCCCTCGATCGAATCGAGCAGTGGTTTTTCCCGGGGATCAATCTCAAATACGACGCCGATAACGTAATGTTCCGGGTCGTCACTTTGCGGTATATCACATTTTCCGGAAAGATCGACCTTGCTGAACTTGTGAAATGCCAGCCGGTGCCCCGGCAGCCTTGCTCTGGCGACGGGGCGGGCCGAGGCCGTGCGTTGCTTGAGGCGGAGAGTGGACATGTTGGATCCGTAGGCGAAATAATACATGGCGGTTCGTTGTAATCAGGTTATGCCTGTAATCCCGGCTGAACAGGTACAAAATAACATAGCTTGTATACAAAGAGGGTTTTTACTTGGTAACTTACGAACACCGGGACAGTCCGGATTATTTTTAAATCTGACAATATTTTACCAGTGAGGAACCGATGAAAATCAGCGAACTCCAGGATGCATCGTTGTTTCGTCAGCAATGCTATATCGGCGGTAACTGGGTCGACGCCTATGGTAAGTCCACTATTGAAGTCGTCAACCCGGCCGACCAGGAGGTCCTGGGCACGGTGCCGAATATGGGCGAGGAGGAAACGAATGAAGCCATTGGCGCGGCCAATGCCGCCTTTGCTGACTGGCGTAACATGACGGCTCCCGAACGCGGCAATATCCTGCATCGATGGTATGAGCTGATGATGGAAAACCAGGAAGATCTGGGTGCCCTGATGACGCTCGAACAGGGAAAACCGCTGCCCGAGGCGAAAGGCGAGGTCGCCTACGCGGCAACATTTTTGCAATGGTTCTCCGAAGAAGCCAAACGTGCCTATGGCGATACCATTCCGGCGAGCAAGCGCGGGCAGCATATCGTCGTTATCAAGCAGCCGGTCGGCGTATCAGCCGCGATTACACCCTGGAATTTCCCGGCGGCCATGATCACCCGCAAGGCGGGGGCGGCACTTGCGGCCGGTTGTCCCATGGTCGTTAAACCGGCGGGGGAAACACCGTATTCCGCTCTGGCACTGGCGGAACTGGGTGAGCGCGCCGGGCTGCCGGCTGGTGTTTTCAATGTCATTACCGGCAGTGCCAGCGAGATCGGTAAAACCCTCAATAAGAACAGTATCGTGCGCAAGATCAGTTTTACCGGGTCCACAGAAGTCGGGCGCATTTTGATGCAGCAAAGCGCGGAACACATTCAGAAGATCTCTCTCGAACTCGGCGGCAACGCCCCGTTTATCGTTTTCGATGATGCCGACGTCGAGCG